>CAMFKA010000176.1 GCA_945957185.1 uncultured Chlamydiaceae bacterium
TAAAAAGCGGGAGCCTTCTACAATCGATTGGCAAATATTGAAGAGAGTTTCTCTCATTCTCCCTGACGTTGGTCTGGTCGAGTGACCTTTTGGAGACGCGATAATACGATTTTTCAATTGTCCGGAGTAAATGTGCATACCAACCCTATCTCGATTGTGATTGTAAGTTTAATTGTCTTGCCCTTGGCGAGACTTGATACAGGTAGATGCTTTGGATTTTCCATTCATTGTCTTCAAGGATAACATCGAATTTTGCATTCATGGCTTCGCCGTCTGCCGCTAAAATTTTTCCTGTCAATTTAACGACTGAAGCGCCCTCGAAAGCGGCATCTTCTGCTTTGAAGGAGCGATTTTGATAAAACACTTTGAAGCGACGAACCATATTTTTAAAGTCTTCGAGGGAAAAAGATTTGCGAAATCCTTTTGAAGTGTAGGCATAGTAGGCTTTTGACGAATCGTTCGAACGTATGGCTGCCAGTTGATCGCGGACGACTGACAAGGCACTCTCATAGTCAGTAGGGGGCTGTACCAGCCATGGGGAAGAGGTGTCGGCTTGACCATAAACAGATACGGGAGCTAAGGCCGCAAAATAAACTACAACAGCAATCAGTGACATGTAAGTCATTTTAATAAACATTTTTATCCTCTTCAACGTTATATAGAGTCTTCTTCAAATACTTTTATTCCGGAAATTTTCCATAAATCAGCTTCTTTTTCCACGACAAATTCGACGATCATCGACTCCGAGCCTTTGACTAATTTCATATCTAAAATGTACAAGTCCCCGCTATGGCTATAGTCTCTTATATCGATTCTAGAGAACTGCGAAAACAGCGGGAATGTATTGTAAAGGTCTTGGAGAGCCGTAATATCGACAGTTTTTCTGAAATCGTCAGTCGTTTTTTCTCGATAAAATTTATCAAACGCCTTCACCTTGAGTACTTCAAGGCTGTTTTTGATGAAAGGCGCGATTTGCACTTCAAAAAGCTCTTTGGTTTTCAAAAGATCTTCTTTATCTAGCTCTCCCATCGAAAAGCGAAAAATCTTCCATTGCCCTTTCTCACGAATCATGGTGACATAGACGGGAACGGCCTCTTTTTGAGGATTCAATGTGATCATAACATACCCCACACCTTGCTCCATGGAGTGGTCGACTAGATCGAAGTCCGTAAATTGTCCTAAAAGGGGATTTTTCTCCAAATACTTCTGAAACGTCGAATAGGGCATTTTGTTTTCGAAATCGCGCGACACTAGCGTTGGAAAGATGGCAGCAAAATTTGGCGATTTGACGTTTTCCAGAAAGATTTGTATCGGTTCAAGCATCTGCTTTGTCAAGCTGCTCTGTGGAACATTTTCTTCCACGCCTCTTTCAATAGGGCTAAAGCTTTTAATCTTCCAAATACCGTCTTCAAAGACAAATCGGTATTGCACCTCTAAGGAAGCTCCAGTTTCGGAGATAATGTACCCCTTAACAACGTCTAAAGGAGCATCTCCCTCTTCCTCTTCCTGCAAGAATGTTTTAACATCTTTGAAAACGTCATTCTCTTTAATAAATGCCTTAAACTGTTCCAAAGTAGTGGACGCTTGAAAATCCTTTGTTGTGTAATCGTAATAAGCTTCCGTTAGCTTCCCTTCTCTTACTAGCGTCAACTGCTCAACAACTGTATCTAAAGGAACAGGAACCACTTCTTTAATCCAAAACAATCCAAACACAACTAACGCAGCACCCCAAAGCAACCACAGCCACCAGCGACGTTTTTTAGTTTTTGTTTTAGAGGCTTCGGGAGATTCTACACCTCTTCCGCTTCCACATTGAGGGCAAAATTTGCTCTCACCAACGATCTCTGCTCCACAATGTTCACAATTCATAATACCCTACTTTTCTTGATCATCAATCAAGCCGTAATGTTGAATAAGTGCTTCGGCTTTTTGAAGATTTACACGTTTAAGATCATCATAAATTTTGAGCCCTTGGGCATTCATCCCTTGCTCAAAATAGAGAACACCCAAATCATAAAGAACTTGCCTGTCATAGGGACATAATTTTAATAAAATCTCATACTCACGAATCTCTTCTTTAGGCATCTGTAGATCGTGATACCCGTAAGCGAGCTGAGTGTGCACCCACGGGTCGTGCGGAGCATACTGACATAGGATTTTGAACTCTTCGATCGCTCTTCTGCAATAACGTCGAGCCTCTTCGATGTGACCCTCTTCTCGCAACAGACTGTACAACATCACGTAGGCGTTAGCGATCTCTTGGTGCCCTTCCAAATCCAATGGATCGGTGACAATTTGTTCGATATATTGGTAGATAGCGAGATGTAAAAACTCCGTGCGCATTGTGAAGGCGTCAAAAGCGAAAGCGCGTACACTTAATGCCTCCATAGGAGCATCGAGGAATGAGAACCAGCGCGGAGGCTTGAGAAGGCTGTATTCGACTCCTTTTAAGTGCTCCGAGATGCGTATGGCGTTACCTGCAACTCTGGAGTGAAGCAATGGGTCCTCCCCAATACTCTCTAAGCTTCTTTCCAAAAATTGTTCGCGAATTTTTTGAAAATCGGAACTCTTGACAGTGCGGTAATAAAGGGAAAGAACGTAGTAGGTAAAGCCTGTAAGGAATAGGACTGCAAGGGCAAAAGCGATCCAATAGCTCTCTTGTAAAAAAGGAAAAAACAAAATGAAAACGACGAGTTCAACTGCCATCAAGAGAGCAAAATTGAAGTGGAACCAAAAATAAAAGCGTGTTGCTTTCTTAAAATTTAAGATAGCATCGTCCTCAAAGTGGGAATAGTCAACTCTGGAGGCTGTTTGATAGGCGGTCGCGCTCATGGAAAATGCTCTTTTTCACTGTTATAGCAGACTAAACAGCTTCCTGTAAAACTTCTTTTTCTTTGTATGAAGCGCTAAGCTCTTCGAAATAAAACAAGGTCAATCCGCTAAAAACAATACCGGCGGAAAGGAAAAACGAGTAGTCAACACCTTCACCTAGGAATACCCACCCCATGAACGCTGTGATCAGAGGAGTAGTAAAACCTGCGAAGGAGATGAATGTCGCAGAAAACCTCTTGAGAAGGAACCCATAAAGGTTGTAACAAATGAAGTTCGAAACCACCATCAAGAATCCGCACACCATAAAGAAAGTGGTGTAGTCGGAAACGGGAACGGGATTCCAGTTTTCAAATACTGCGGATTGGATAAGCGTCATCGTACCGCCGATTGTCATGCTGACCCCATTCACAAAAAGCGGATGGTACCCAAGCTTCATGAGTTTGCTTAAAACAATCCAACCGTAAACGCTGCAAACTGCCGCAGTCATGACAGAGAGTTCTGCCCAAGAGAATATCCAAAAGTGCCCTGTCAGCTCCTCTTGCGAGGTTTGGCTAAGCAAAATAGGGATGAATCCTAAAAATCCAATGATGAGTCCTATCCACTTTTTTTGGCTCATTCTTTCATTAAGCATGACATAAGCCAGCAATGCCGAAACGAAAGGCGATAGGCTGTAAAGAAAACAAGTTTTTGCTGCAGTCAGGTATTTTAGCCCCCAAAATTCGCAAACATTGGTGATGTAAATGTTAAAGGTTCCTAGCAAAATGAATTGGAGAAGGTGTGATCTGTTTAGCTTAAGTTCTTTCTTATTAAAGAAATACAGATACCCAAGCATCAACACTCCGGCAAATCCCATCCGGGCTCCCACGAGAAAAAAAGGAGCAGACACTTCCAATCCGACTTTCCCGACGGTAAAAACACTTGCAAACAGAGCATATAAAAGGATAACCAACGCCATAATCACCAATAATTTAGAGGGGGATTATAGCATGAAGAAATTTTAAAAGCTAGAGATAAATACTCTCTAGCTCGCTCTTATCTTGTGGTCCCGGTGGATTCGGTGGTTAATTGCAAGATGTTTGCTCGACATACCTGTTCTTTCTGTAAGTAATCTGCTCTCTTTTGTATAACCTTTTCAAGATTCTTTGGATCACTTGCTTCATAAACAAGACGAGCTTTTGCGATCCCATCAATCCACATTACCGTAAGATAAACTCCAAATAATCCAAATGGCATAACACTAAAAAGCGATGCAAAAGTTATCGCGACATAACCGACGGTAGTAATAGTTTGAACAAAAATAAAAAGTGCAACAACCGCTACCACTATGGCAGTAACAATCAAGTAACCGCAGGGAAATTGCATGAAGAAATTTCTTAACATTCCATGCGTAAAATTTGAAGCA
>CAMFKA010000177.1 GCA_945957185.1 uncultured Chlamydiaceae bacterium
TATTGTTATTTTGAATCTAACCCAGGCCTACGCTGCGCTCCGACCTGGGCTGTAATATTACGGCCTTTCAGGCCTTAGCACATTTTTAGATCTGCAAAAACTTTGCATCTTACATCACCGCTAATTGGAAGCTAAGGCCCGGAGGGTCGACATGTTACAGCCCAGGTCGGAGCGCAGCGTAGGCCTGGGTTAGATTCAAAATAACAATAGAGGCCTGAAAGGTCGACATAAATCCTTAAGTTGACACCATTGGGGAAGGGGATGGGAGTAGTAAAGGGATCCTAGCATTAAAGGGAAAAATTTGGGCAAGGGCAGGGGCAAGGGCAAGGGCAGGGGTGGGGTTACTAAGCGGCATCTGGTAGAAAATTCAGTGGGGAGTAGTCAAGATCTACCATTTTTGCTAGAATGGAATCTTTGATCGGAGATAAATAATGGCAAAAGTAAAAAGTTCCTGGGAAGATGTAAACAAATGGTACAACGGGCAAGTCGGAGAAGAAGGGCACTACTACCATAAACAATTGATCCTCCCCGCGCTGCAACCTCACCTCTCCGGAGAAGGGGACCTTTCCCTGCTCGATCTCGGCTGCGGTCAAGGAATTTTAGCTCGCACACTTCCCCCCACCTTCTCTTATGTCGGAATCGACGGCTCCCCTTCATTAATCCAGTCCGCCAAAGCGATCAGCAAAAATCCGAAACACCAGTTCCTTTTTGCCGACGCCACAAAAAAGCTTCCCCTTACAAAACGAGACTTTTCCCACGCAGCTATTGTTTTGGCGCTTCAGAATATGGAGCATCAAGATAAAGCGATCGAAAATGCCGCCTCGCACTTACGCGCCGGAGGTAAATTGATGATCGTCCTCAATCACCCTTGCTTCCGCATTCCACGGCAATCGTCTTGGGGGATCGACGAGCAAAAAAAATTGCAATACCGCCGCATCGAAAGATACATGTCGCCCCTTAAAATCCCTATCCAGATGCACCCGGGAAAGAAAGAGCAATCCGAACAAACGTGGAGCTTCCACCACCCCCTAGCCGACTACACTCGGTGGCTCAAAAACGCAGGGATGGCGATAGAAGAAATTCAAGAGCTGTGCTCTGATAAAGAAAGCACCGGCAAAGCAGCAAAGATGGAAAACCGCAGCCGAGCCGAATTCCCCTTATTCTTAGTGATCTTCGCAACCAAAAAAGGATAATAATACCCATGAAACATCCTCTCCTCGAACGCCTTGGCGCTCAACTTGCTGAACTGAAACAAAACGGTCTCTTTAAAGAGGAGCGAGAGATCACTTCTCCCCAAAACAACGAAATCACCGTCGCCGGCGGGAAAAAAGTGCTCAATTTCTGCGCCAACAACTACCTAGGCCTCGCCGACCACCCCGACGTTATCTCTGCCGCGCGCTCTGCACTCGACCACTGGGGATTTGGACTCGCCTCCGTCCGCTTCATCTGTGGAACGCAAACGATCCACAAAAAATTGGAAGCAAAGATTACCCAATTTTTAGGCACCGAAGACACGATCCTTTTCTCCTCTTGCTTTGACGCGAACGGAGGACTATTCGAAGCCCTCCTAGGTCCTGAAGACGCCGTCATCAGCGACGCACTCAATCACGCCAGCATCATCGATGGGATTCGCTTGTGCAAGGCGCAGCGGTTTCGCTACCAAAACAACGACATGGCAGACCTCGAAAAACAGCTTCAGGCTGCGCAAGGCGCCCGCACAAAACTCATTGCCACCGATGGTGTATTCTCGATGGACGGCATCATCGCCAACTTAAAAGGGATCTGCGACCTCGCCGAAAAGTACGGCGCTCTCGTCATGATCGACGACTGCCACGCAGCAGGGTTCATCGGCGCTACCGGCCGTGGCACTCCTGAGTACTGCGGAGTGAGAGACCGCGTCCACATTATTACCGGAACGCTAGGAAAAGCATTAAGTGGCGGTTCGGGAGGCTACATCTCCGGAAAAACCGAAGTGATCGAATGGCTGCGGCAACGCGCACGCCCCTACCTTTTTTCTAACACATTAGCTCCAAGCATTGCGGCAGCATCGATTCGTTCTTTGGAGCTTGTGGATGAAAAACCTGAACTGCGGAAACATTTGAATGAAATGAGCGGATATTTTAGACACGAGATGTCGAAATTAGGGTTCACTCTGATCCCCGGTGAGCACCCCATCATCCCCGTCATGCTAGGAGATGCCAAGTTAGCAAAATCTTTTGCTGACAAGATGTTAGAAAAAGGGATCTATGTCGTCGGATTCAGCTACCCCGTTGTCCCGGAAGGAAAAGCGCGCATACGCACACAGCTCTCCGCCGCACACACTAAAGCTGATGTCGACCACGCCATCGCAGCATTTAAAGAAGTGGGAAAATCGCTAGGCGTTATAAAATAACACAACACACGTTTGAGGAAACCTATGAAAGCTATTGTTAAATATGAAAGCAAGCCGGGAGGCCTCCGTATGCAAGAGGTTCCTACCCCCGAAATCACTGACAACGATGTCTTGATCAAAATTCATAAAACATCGATTTGCGGCACCGATGTCAACATTTACAAATGGGGCGCATGGGCGCAAAAAACGGTACCGGTCCCTCTTGTCATCGGTCACGAATTTATGGGACACATCGTCGCTATCGGCAAAAACGTCAAGCACCTCAAAGTCGGCGATAGAGTAAGCGGAGAGGGACACCTCACCTGTGGCGAATGCCCAAACTGCCTCAAAGGCTTAAAACACATTTGCGCCAACACCATCGGCGTGGGCTACCACCAACAAGGTTGCTTTGCGGAATACTTCGCCCTGCCGGAGGAGAATGTTTTCAAACTTCCCGAAAGTGTTTCCGATGAAGTCGCCGCCATCTTCGATCCGTTTGGCAATGCCGTTCATACCGCGCTCTCTTTCGACCTCGTCGCCGAAGATGTTTTGATCACAGGAGCAGGCCCGATTGGGATCATGGGAGCTGCCATCGCGCGAAAAGCCGGAGCACGCACCGTTTTTGTGACAGATCTAAATCCGTATCGACTTAAAATGGCAAAAGAAATGGGTGCAACACACACCGTTGACATTTCGAAAGAATCGATTAAGGACGCAATGAAAGCTGCCGGAATTGACTATGGATTTACGGTGGGATTAGAGATGTCGGGAGCGACATCAGCATTGAATATGATGATGGACAACGCGCAGCACGGAGCGAAACTCGCTTTATTGGGGCTTTTACCGCACGACTGCTTGATCGATTGGGACCACGTCATCTTCAAAATGTTGACTTTGAAAGGAATTTACGGACGAGAAATCTTTTCCACTTGGTTTAAGATGACGCATCTTTTGGAAAGCGGATTGTCGCTCGATCCTATCATTACGCATAGATTCAAAGCAGACGATTTCGAAAAAGGTTTCGAAGCGATGATGTCAGGAGAAGCTTGTAAAGTAATTTTAGACTGGAACAGCTAAGAAAAAAGGCAAGTGAAAGGGAACCTTTCACTTGCCTAAAAAAAGACTAACGCATATCGCGAGGGCCACGGCGCTCAAATGTGCGCTCACGAGCTGGACGCTCTTGTGCTTCGCTAACGCGGATAGGACGTCCTTCCAACTCTTTCCCGTTCAACTCTGCAACAGCTCTTGCTGCAGCTTCAGGGCTTTCGTATTCGACGAATCCAAACCCTTTCGACTTGCCGGTCAATTGATCTGTCACCACTTTTGCGGACAGAACAGCACCAACAGTCTCAAAAAACTGTCTCATAGATTGCTCACTGACCTTCCAGGACAGATTGCCAACAAACAGTTTTTTTGCATTTCCTTTATTCATGACTTCTCCAAAAAATTAAATATACTCGTGTTTGCTATCGATAAAGTCGTGACATTTCTCTGTCTGACTAATGCCTGAAGTGTCTGGAGGTAGAAGAGAAGACATGATCAAGGCGACTTGGTACAAAATAGCTAAATTTCCTACTTTATCAATACAACACCATTATTTCTCTTTATCCGATATAAGTCTAGGTAAATATACCGAAACACCTTCAAAAATTGGATTTTTGGCTTTGAGAAAGCGCCGGGGTTGAACGATCGCAAGTGACCTCATATTTCTAATATTAGGTCACTTGCGATGGTTCAACCGCGGTGCTTTCTCTTTGCCAAAAACCTATTTTTGAAGCTGTTTCGGTATATAAAAAATTCTCTACTTTTCCTTAACAATAACGTTTCCGTTTTCTGTTCTCACCACCAAAACCTTGGTACCCT
>CAMFKA010000178.1 GCA_945957185.1 uncultured Chlamydiaceae bacterium
TTTTACAATGACTTGACCATCTTCATCCAACTCTACGTTAAACGAAACTTTTGTTGTTGCGATATTTTCTTCAACAAGGACCATCTCTCGTTGATTATTACCCAATCGCATTCTATACGCATCATACGGTATCTCAAAACTTACAGCAACACTCTGAATTTTATTCTCCAGATCGCGATTAATTCGAAAATGAATGACGGGATGAACATCTTTTCCATTAGCGTCTATTGGATTGTCAATTACATACATGGGAACCCCGTCCTCTAGTCCTATCCCGTTATCCAGGGACACCTTGGCAAATCTCGGTTTTAAACTGTGATCTGAAATAGTATTTTGAGTTACGATGGCTTGGAGAGCACAATACCAATTATTATTCATTCCCTCTTGATTTCTAATTTCTTCAAGACTTCGGTACAATTGACGTAGTTTGCTGATTTCTCCTTCTTCTAAACTTTGAGGTAGCGGATAGAGCTCCCTATCATCAATTTGGAAACGAATCCCCCTAGGGCTATCAATACGGAATTGGGGTACCACATCTTCTTCAACAATTTTTGGTAGCTCAATATACCCCTCTGACATGTTTTCAGTTGAAAGCATTACTTCTCCTACAACATTCTCGAGGGGTACGCGTGATTTTACAAGCCTGTTATACTCTCCGGCAGGGTCTCTAACTAAACTCATCCCAGGATTCTTTGCGGCCTCTTGTACCTCTTCTTTTCTCATTCTTTCTGCCACCCCCAAAATCTCAGTGATTAAAGCTGTACGTTGTTCTTCTTCAGTTGGTTCCACCGACAGCTCGCTGGTAGGAATCACAACAACTTCGGGAGGTTTAATGCTCAGAGCAGGCTCAAACTCATGTTTTTCAACTTCTTTGCCAAATACTTTAAAAATAAACGATTTGGTCGCCTCTTGAAACCTGTCAAAACCGGTATATTTTATAAACGTATTGATAGGAGCAACACGCTTCGATAAAGGTGGCACATTTCCCACGTCCACAGGCCTTCCGATTAAAGCACCTACCATAGCGTTGCTCTTATGCGCTCTGTTTTCTTCGCTCATTCTTGTGTGAATCAACTTAACTTGAGCAGCGCCTCCCCTATCCTTGCACTCTTTACAGATCTCTGCAGAAATGATGTTTCCACCCCCCTGAAGTGCTGTGTAAGTTTCGCTGTAAACACGAATTTGGGCATAGATAAAGTTCTGAAGGGTGGTGCGATACTCTTGCTCAAGTTCGGAAGTAAGGCCAGGATGACCCGGAGGCAAAAAACTATCCGCATACGTGTTTTGAGCCTCTTCCATGATGTGTGTCAAAATCCCCGGCTTTTCTGTTGTTCCTACCCACAGGTCCTTACCGCCGGGAAGATACATCCCTTGCCCCTCTTTATTGCCTTTACGGCCTGTCATCTGGTAGCAAGCGGGGTGGCTTAACTCGCGGATATATTCCGCTCCAAAACCATTTTTACCTTCAATTCCTTTCCATCGGAGATTTGCGAATCTACCTTTTCCTAAATAGAGATCGCTATCTTTAGAAAGCGTGACTCCCATGAACTCTTCAGGAAATTTATTTCCTAGCTGCATCAACGCGAAGCTTCGCTCCCCTTCCCCTGTCGTGTTGTTGATATTTTGATTATTCATCAACACATAAGAGCCGGGCATATGGACATCTGGATTATTGTTGCTAGCCTTTTTATTATTTCGCATTCCCTGCAACATCGCTAACATTTCAGGTGAGACCTTTTTTCCTACTGTTGTGGAACCGCTATAGGAATTGTAGATTTTAAATTCTTTTACATCGTCACCCAAAGTCATTGTTGTGACACCCTGCAGCGATGGGGTATTCCCTAGAGCACCATGAGGATCGTACGGTTCGGCTCCCAAAATGTAGGCCATATCGGCGCGAAAGCCCCCTTGGCTTGCCAAAGAACCTCGAGTGAGCCTAAGGTTCATGAGGCGATACTCTCCAAAGTCTTTGAATTTGCTGTCGGCACTATAAAGGCCGCTTTGAGACGTTCTCATGCCTGCTTCAATAATCTCTGCCGGTGTCATGCGATCGATTGGTTGTCCCTCTAGCGCTTGTTTTCCCAATTCGTAATACAGATCGAAATAGGTGTTCTCTTCGCCTTTCAAAGTGTAAATATCAACAGCAAATTTTTGCACGTCTCTGACAAATTCGTTATTAGGATCGTTCTTAAACGTTAAATAGGTGGGTGATTCAAGAAGTTTTCGGTACGTGAAAACAACCTCTCTGTTTCGTTGACGGTAGTCTGTGGGATCTGTCTTTTTACTATTTAAGTCTATGAACGAATTCAACAGCTTTAAATCACGATCAAGCGTTGCTTTTTGAGTCGTTTCATCCATCGTTAACAGTCGAGTCTCTTCAAAGATCTCTTTAAGCTCTGTTTTACTTACAGCAACCAGAGCGTGCGTATCTGCTGCTACTTCGTACCATAATTTTTCGAAGTCATCCCACGTTTTGATTCTACCGCCAAGGTCGTCGATCGAATTCAGTTTTTTTCTTATTTTTTCCAACTCAAACAACGCGTTTAGCGGCTGTTCAGGAGTTTTTGTTGACTGGTCATCTGGCATCTCTAAGAGCGAGTATTGTCCACTTTTTGCGGAAGAAACCGGATTCGCTGTTGTGAATCCACTAGAAACTAAACCTGCTCGCGCTATGTCGAGAAATTTCTCACTCACTTGAGTGTTTACAGTTTTTCGATCCGATAAAGACGCTTTCATGCCGTCAAACTGCGCTTTTGCCACATCTTCAGTAGTGATAAAAGCGTCACGAAGTGCTTTAAACTTAGCTATGGGCGCCTTTTCACGCATATTTTTTATAGCAGCACGCATCGCCTGTGCTGTCGGATCGTTATTCAACGCTCTTCGGATGTAGTGAACTGTGCGGGCAACGCCTATTGCAAGCAATGCAATTGGAGCAGACAGAACGACAACAACAAGAGCCGCGGCTTTCCTTGCCATCTTGTATAACTCAGTGGCTTTCGGTTTGAATCGCGCTTCTGTAGTTGCGCTTCTATCCATCAACTTGTGGATGATTTGCGCACTTTCAGTCATTTTCTGAATGTTCGCTCTGGTGCCTTCATCGAGAGCGGTATTCCCAGCACTCGTTTTACCGTCTGAGGATTTGACGTTAACAAAACTGACATTATCATTAACTTGATTAATGACTCTTACCTTAAAATCTTTCGAATCCTTCGAAGGCGCTGGAGGAAGACTCTTCAATAATGCGCTCAATCCCTCTACATCTTCCGCAAATTTACGGTATTTAGCGTCAGTCAAATCAATGAAATGATTCTCATCCAAACGCACATAAGTCACCTGACGCTTTTTTCCCTGGGAATCGACAACGACGACAATCATTTTAGATTCATTTTTTGGATCTGTATACACTTTCACGCTAGGCTTCGTGGAAGAGGGCGTATTATTTGGAGGGATACCGGACATAAAAATCACCGCCATAAATTAAAAGGGATTATCCTTATAACTATATTATATTATCAGCGGTAATTAACAATAAACAAAATTGTTAATTTGTTATTAACATTTGAATTATTTAATAGAAACGGGGTAGCCAGAGCGAGACGCTCCAGCTACCTCGTTTGATCAGCTGTCCCTAGGGAAAGCTAGTGTATATTACCCTTTGGGCGCGCGATTAGCCGAATGAAATTTGGATGGTTTTCCAAATCGAGGCTTCGAAGATTTAAATCCTTCAGACTTGTATCCTTCTGACTTATATCCCCCAGATTTATAATCTTCAGATTTAAACCCTTCGGACTTAAAGCCTTCAGATTTGTATCCTCCAGATTTGTAGCCATCAGACTTATACCCGCCGGACTTATATCCTTCGGATTTGTACCCTTCACTTCTCTGTTGAGGACCGCGGCTTCTTCCGAAACGGGAAGGGGAGCCGGAAGGCTTGCCACCACGTCCGCCGGAGCGACCGGGAGCAGGAGCGTTTAAAACAACAGGTTTTGCAGGTTCCATTCCGGGAATAGTAGAAGGTTCTAGCTTTCTTCCGGTAAAAATCTCGATATTGCGCACTAAACGGTAGTCGCGTGGAGCAACAAAGGAATAAGCGACACCTTTAGCTCCGGCACGACCGGTACGGCCAATTCTGTGGACGTAATCTTCGGCGCAGTTCGGGATGTCAAAGTTGATGACGTGGCTAATCGATTGAACGTCAATTCCTCTCGCTGCAACAT
>CAMFKA010000179.1 GCA_945957185.1 uncultured Chlamydiaceae bacterium
GCAAGGCCGGCATAAAAAATGGGTAATGATTAGGGCAAGGGCAAGGGCAGGGGTGAAGTTACTACTCTTGCATCTAGTATAAACTGCTAGGGTGCACGGGCAAGGGTGAGGATGCTTTAGCGGGGTGCTTAGTTTTGTAGGGTATCCACGATGGAGGCTCCCAGGGAGGCCGCTAATGCTGCCGTCACCCCATCATGATCGAAATGAGGATTCAATTCCGCAATGTCAACGCCGACCACTTTTCCTGACGCGCAGATGCGCCTGATAAGAGGGATCACCTGCCACGGCAGTAGACCCAACACCTGAGGGGCACTGACTCCCGGTGCATAGGGCGCGGCAAATACATCCAAACAGATGCTTAAATAGATTTTGTCGTTCCGTACAATAGCTTCATCAATCGACTCGACAGCGGTGTCAATACCCTCAAGATGAATATCTTCCGCTGTTACCACCCGCGCATTCAGTTGTGAAGCTTTGTCAAACAATCCTTTAGTGTTCCCCGTTTTTTGAATTCCAATGACCGTGTAGTCAAAAGGGTAATTTAAAGCGATCTGATTGAAAGATGTTCCCGATGTCCCTTGATTATCTCCGATGGTGGGTCGCAAATCAAAATGTGCATCAATATTGATGATTCCGATCGTTTCCGAATGCTGCTCTTTTAATCCACGGTAGTGTGCCCACGCGATTTCGTGTCCTCCCCCAATTCCAATCGTGACGACCTCTTTGGGGAGTCCGGCAATTGCCATCGAAAATGCGTCTTGCGATTTTTCCAACTCCTCTCCCAGACAGATGATGTCACCCAAATCCACCAACCTACCGGTAGAGGGAAATTTTCCCATCGTGCGACGAAACACTTCAGGGCCTTCTGAAGATCCTTGCCTGCCTAAATTGCGCTTGACGCCTGCATCGCAGCAGAATCCTAAAATAGCGACACCACTCTGTGGAGCGCTTTCGCGCAGATCCACTAGCTCGACTGTTTGGTGAAACCTTAAATCGTTGGGACCGTCGTCGCGGCCATTCCAAAGCTCGCGGCGAGGGTGGAGATAATGGATATCATTGAATTTATGCAACGCGGCACCCCTGGATAAAGATCATGGAAGGTAGCAGGTTTCCCTGATGGTAAAGGATATCTCTGTAATCGCCTGTATGAAAAAGCAGAAAATCGGCTCGCATCCCGGGTTTAAGGACTCCACGGTCATGTAAATCGAGCGCTCGCGCGGCTCGAGAGGTGATGGCAGCAAACGTTTCTGCTGTTGATAACTTACACTGCATCCCCAGCAAGGCGGCCTGCAGAAGCAGATGTCCCAAAGGAGCTGACCCCGGATTTGTATCAGTAGCGATCACCAAAGGGAGATTGGCATCTAACATTCCTCTGCAATTAGGAAAGGGAACACCGAGACCAAGGCATGCGCCCGGTAGGACAATAGGAGTGACGTTGCCGGCTTTGAGTGCTTGGAACTCTTTGGCTCCGGAAACCTCTAAGTGATCAGCGGAGAGCGCTCCCAATTCCGCTGCTAGGTGGGAGCCTCCGACAGAAAATTGGTCGGCATGAACGACAATTTGAAAGCCCAAATTTTTTGCGCTCGTCAAGTAGTGACGCGCTTCGTTGACGGTGAAAGCGTGATCGTCGACGAAAATATCGACGCGATGACAAAAGTCACCTTCGATGACGGTTTTAAGGATGCGGTGGATGATAAAAGATAAATACTCTTTGTTGTCACGGAACTCCGGAGGGCGCGTATGTGCCGCTAAACATGTCGGAACAAGGGAAACGGGGACTTCCTTTTGCGCGAATCTTATCGCTTCCAACATTTTCATTTCATCTTCGTAGTTGAGTCCATACCCCGTTTTCACTTCGCAGGTGGTGACTCCGTCCGTTAGTGCTGTTTTAAGACGATCGACTAATGTTGCTGTCAGCTCCTTTACGGGACGTTGTCGTGTGCGGCGGACGGTGTCCATAATCCCTCCGCCTAACGCTGCAATTTCTCCATACGTCATTCCGTTCAGTCGGGAAGCGTAGTCAGAAGACCTTACTCCTGCGTAGCAGAGGTGTGTATGAGCATCGATAAAGCCCGGCAAGCACACGTGGGGAGATTTTAGTTCGTGTTTGTGATCTCGGGGTTTGATGATTTGCTCTAAAGGACCAATGTCGGTGATCACTCCATTAGCGTGACGGATCCATTGGTTTTCGAGGATCGGCAGGCGTTCATCGGGTAAAGGACCTCCTTGATCCGGAAAATCCATTGTGACGATTTCGGCGATCGGCCCTAGGACGACACCGTCAAGGGTAGGTTTTAATAGGTTATGACTCACTGCACCTCAAACCAAATTCATCAAGATGTTGTATTGCTTCCAGATACCCTGCATCGGCATGTCGTATCACTCCCATTGCCGGGTCGTTAAATAAGACTCTTCTGAGATTCTCTTCAGCGCGGTCGGTTCCATCGGCGACAATGACCATTCCCGCATGCTGCGAATACCCCATGCCGACACCCCCTCCGTGGTGGAAGGAGACCCAGGTGGCTCCTCCGGAGCAGTTGGCGAGGAGATTCAAAAGCGGCCAATCTGAGACTGCGTCGGAACCGTCTTTCATTCCTTCGGTCTCGCGGTAAGGGGAGGCGACGGAACCGGAATCGAGGTGATCCCTTCCGATGACGATAGGGGCTTTGAGAATACCCTTTCGCACCATTTCATTGAAAAGTAACCCCGCTTTAGCGCGGTCTCCCAATCCTAGCCAGCAGATTCTTGCCGGCAGCCCTTGGAATGCTATCTTTTCCCTTGCCGCTTTAAGCCAATTCACAAGATGAGTGTCGTGATGAAATAGTTCCATGAGGGCGCGGTCGGTTTTGTAGATATCTTCAGGGTCTCCTGATAACGCCACCCAACGGAACGGCCCTTTGCCTTCACAAAATAGGGGGCGGATGTATTCAGGGACGAAACCGGGGATTTCGAAAGCACGGGGCTCACCCCCTTGTTTGGCGAATTCGCGGATGTTGTTACCGTAATCGAAGACGATAGCGCCTCTGTCCTTGAATTGAAGTAATCCGTGGACATGTTTTGCCATGGAGCGAAGCGATTTTTCTTTGTAGACATCGGGTTGAACTTCCCTTAAATTTTTTGCGGTCTCGCAAGTGAAGCCGCTAGGGATGTAGCCGTGGATAGGATCGTGAGCCGAAGTTTGATCCGTAGCGACATCGGGGAGGATGTTGTCGTGAAGCATTTTTTCGATGATGGTCGAGGCATCGCCCACAAGGCCAACAGAAAGAGGGATTTTTTTATCCTTAGCTTCCAACACCCAAGCGATCGCTTCGGAGTAGTCTGTTGTCATTTTGTCGATGTAGCGAGTGGAGAGACGTTTTTCTATTCTCGACGGATCGATATCGACGCCTAGAAAGACACCTTCGTTAAGTGTTACTGCGAGTGGCTGCGCTCCTCCCATCCCTCCAAGCCCGGCGGAGAAGACTAGTTTTCCCTTTAAATTGCTGTTGAAGTGTTTTCTTGCTAGTGCTGCAAAGGTTTCGTAAGTTCCTTGCAAGATCCCTTGAGTGCCGATATAGATCCAGCTTCCTGCCGTCATCTGACCGTACATCATTAGCCCTTTCTGTTTGAGAGCGTCAAACGTTTCCCAATTCGCCCAGTGAGGAACCAGATTGCTGTTGGCAATGAGAACCCGTGGGGCGTTGATGTGAGTGGGGAGGACTCCTACGGGCTTTCCGGATTGAATTAATAAACTTTGATCGTCGCGAAGACGCAAAAGGATGCGGATGATCTGTCGAAGAGATTCCTTGGAGCGCGCAGCTTGACCTGTTCCGCCATAAACAACTAACCGTGAAGGGTCTTCAGCGACATCGTGATCGAGATTGTTGAGAAGCATTCGAAGGGGAGCTTCTGTCTGCCAAGAGAGGGCGTGTAGTGTGTTACCTCTTGGAGCAGAGTAGTTTGGGTGTTTAGCGAATGTTTGGATAAACTGGTCGGCGGTAAGAGTGTTTCCTTGTTGGATCATGGCAATCTCCTAGTGAATCCCAAGAGATGGAACATAGCGGTAACCAAGGAAATATTCAAGGAAAAATTACCTGCTCAGTAACTTCACCGTTGCCCCAATGTCGTCAACTTAAGCATTTATGTCGTCCTTACACTCACGATTCGCGCAAAAAAATATTGGGTGTTTGACAATGCCAATTTTTGTAA
>CAMFKA010000180.1 GCA_945957185.1 uncultured Chlamydiaceae bacterium
CCCCTCCCGAAAGGACAAATCGACGCAATAGCTTTGTTGAGGGAGTGATATACCGCGCCAGCAGCAACATAGCGGCCATACCTATAACGAACGTCGCCAAATACCAAGTCAAACGATCTAATGCGATCTCGCCTGCAGCGTTCAGCGTTTGGGTGTCCACTTCGTAGCTCATCGATTCCAATCCCGGCAGCATAATTGCGAATAATCCGCCTAAAAATAGGAGCAAACCAAAAAAGCCTAAAATTCCGAATGTCGGCAGTAACGTGAAATCCAACACTAAAATAAGGGCTCCCAACGCCATCAAAAAGACTTCTAGATAGCTGGCGATCTCTTGCGAGAAGCTGGAAATAATAATCAGCGACAAGCAGATTGCTGCGATGCTCCCTGCAACGCCAAAACCTGGAGTATTCATTTCCATGTAGGCTCCCATCATCAGCCCCAAAAACAGAGCGGAAGCAACCATAGGATGAGCTAAAAGCATAAACAACTGCGTTTTCCAATCGGGTTGAAACTCGTGAATCGTCGCGTTAGGGATATCTTTAAAAAAAGGTTGGTGGAACAAAAGCATCTTGTTGGCCGGCCACTCCCCTGCCGCTAGCTCTTGAGGGGTGATGGCTTCAACCTTTGTAGGCTCCAAAATCATGTTGGCAACGCCGTATTTCATCATCTGTTCCGCACTCAACGTCAACAGTTTGTCTTTGCCGGAAATGACAACATCGGTCGGGCGGATTTCATTTTCCAGGTTGAGTCGGAGAATTTCGTTATCGCGAAAGACTAAAATCGACGATTTGTCCACCATCTTTTCGGCAATGAGCGGATTGCGACCGTAAAAGCCGGCGCGGTTTGTGAAATCGACTCGTAGAGCGGAATTGACTTTTTCGGGAGCCGACTGCATTTGGTCGTCTTTGATCGTGACAGGTTCGGCGGCTCCGATAGCTCCGTCTTTTACCGTGGTGATGAAGCGTGTCGAATACGCCACCATCGCCCCTGCCGATATCGCCCAATTATTGATGACCGTAACGACGGGGATGTTGTATTCGGTATCGAGATGGTGAAGAGCATCTGAGATTTTCATCGCGGGAAACACTTCACCGCCGGGGGTATTTAAATCGAGAACAATGAAAATGGGTTTCTCTTTTTGGAAGTGCTCCATAGCACTTTTGATATAGAGCCATGTCGATTGGCTGATTTGCCCTTCGCGGTCGTTGATTTTGATATAGCCGATTTTGTTGGGAGTGTCGGTGCTGTAGTGGATGTGCTCGGCAAAATCGGGTGCGCCGGCCAGAGGAGTCCACGCCAGGAAACTGAAAAATAGGATTGTTTGTAGTAGTGCTTTCATAAGATGGGTTTACCGCATTGTGGGTTTTAAGTAAACGCTTCTTCACTTGATCTATATCGCTAATTTATGCAAATATGTTTGATAAATTTTATAAGGATTCTTTCTATGGAGATGCTACAGAGGAATTTTAACGCGGAGACGCGGGGACGCAGGGACGCGGAGGTGCTTGATGCTAACTTATTTGATAACAAAATAACCGCTTCTGTCATTGACGCTGCTATTGAAGTTCATAGGATATTGGGCGGTCCGGGTCTTCTAGAAAGTATTTATGAAGAAGCTTTAGCACATGAGCTAGAATTACGAAATATCTCAGTACAACGTCAAATTGCTGTTCCGGTACTTTATAAAGGCGTTCCTATTAGAGATGCATTGCGTTTAGACTTATTGGTTGAGAACAGAATTATAATCGAAGTGAAAGCAACCGAAAGCACTTCGAAGGTGCACGCTGCTCAACTTCTCACTTATTTACGGCTATCTAAACGCAAGCTGGGTTTGGTTTTAAATTTCGGATTACCTTTATTGCGCAGTGGAATTTCAAGAGTGGTTAATGAATTATAAATCGTAAAAACCCTCCGCGTCCCTGCGTCCCCGCGTCTCCGCGTTCTTGCTAAAGCAGCTTTATCACGGCGTCACGGGTTTTGATGAGGTGCTCGTCCGTGTGCATCGGCGAGATAAACCACGCCTCATGCTGCGCCGGCGGAATGTAAATCCCTTGCTCGAACAGAGAGCGAAAAAATCTTCCAAACCACTCTTTGTCCAGATGCTGAGCGTCCTCCATGCACGTCACACTTTTGGTTCCCAAAAATATTGACACCATCGACCCCACGCGCTGCAGGCAGGCATTGATATTTTTCTTTCGAATATGCTCTGCTACAGGTTCTGCAAACAGCGCCGCTTTCCGCTCCAGCTCTTCATAGACTCCGGGCCTCTCCGCTAGCTTCAACATCGCAAGCCCGGCTTCCATTGCTACCGGATTCCCCGATAGCGTACCGGCTTGGTAAACAGGTCCCAGCGGCGCCAGGTAATCCATAATTTCACGCTTTCCTCCAAAAGCGGCAGCGGGGAAGCCTCCTCCAATGATTTTAGCGAGGCATGTCATGTCGGGAACAATGCCGTACAACCCTTGCGCTGACTTAAGTCCTACGCGGAAACCGGTCATCACTTCATCAAATATGAGCACTGCCCCCGCTTTTGTGGTCTCCTCACGCAACGTCTGCAAAAACTCGTGCGTCGCTGCAACCACACCCATATTCCCTGCTACGGGCTCTACGATGACAGCGGCGATTTTGTTGTGGGTTTCGGGGCGGTAGAACACATCTTTTACAGCTTGCACATCGTTAAAGGGCAAACACACTGTATGGCGGATCGCTTCTTGCGTCACTCCTGCAGACGTCGACTCGGGATTGAGCCCCACCAATCCTGATCCGGCTTTCACTAGCAACATATCGGCATGACCGTGGTAGTTACCGGTGAATTTCACTACAATTTCCTTTCCGGTGTACCCTCTGGCTAGCCTTATCGCGCTCATTGTCGCTTCCGTTCCGGACGAGACAAACCGAATTTTTTCGATGGAAGGGAGATGTTCGATCACTTTACGTGCCAATTGCTCTTCAATGGGTGTAGTGATGCCAAACGAAGTCCCTTTTCTCATTCTTTCGACGGTGGGAGCGATCACATCAGGGTGGGCATGACCAAACAATAAAGCCCCCCACGACATACAGAAATCGATGTAGCCGTTGCCATCGACATCGTAAACCATGTCTCCCTCCCCTCTTTCAGCGACAAGTGGAGTGATATCGAGCCCTTTAAATGCTCGCACCGGGGAGTTAACTCCTCCAGGAATCACTTGGCACAATTGCGAATAAATAGAATCGCTGATGGGTCTGGGCTTTGTCGTTTTAGTAATCAATTTGGAGCTCTCCATTTGTTGTAGCGTTGGGAAGTAGCCGTATTCCTTTCTGTAGGTAACGTTCAGCTGAGGGGTAGCACTCGTGCCACTCGATTGTGTGGGCTTTTGTTGCGAGTAGTGTGGCGTTAGGGGTGTAGACGCTAGTGGCGTCAAGCGCTGTAAGAGCCTCTTCCAAAGGAAGTCTCGCCCATTTGCCGTGATGTAAGATGTAGGCTCCGCCCATCTTTGCATCGATAAGAGCAGGCTCCGGAAATCCCTCTAGCGTGCACACTCCCACCAAAGGAATTTTGTGAGTATACGACAACGTCTTTGCCACGACAGCGCCGACGCGGATGCCGGTGTACGACCCCGGTCCTGTTGCGCAGACGATCATTTCGAGATCTGTGGCTTTGACTCCTAACTCTTGAAGAACAGGGAACAGATGATCCGAGTTTTGGTATCCTGCGGGAAGTTTTTTTTCTGCGGTGATTTTTCCGTCCATCGTCCCTAACGCGACAATCCCGCTCTCCGTTGTCGTATCGATGATCAATACAGTCATAGTTTGATCTCACTTGGAATCATCAGCGTCTTTAGCTTTTTAACAAAAAAGCGGTCGGTCATCCCTGCGATGTAATCGATAACGCGGCGAGTTGGATTGGTGCTGTCGAGGTATTTTGTGGATTTGTTGTAGAGAAAATCGTTCCACAAGTGACTTTTCTCGCCGTTTTTATTAAAATCTTCCAATAAATATTCGAATAACAGTCGGTAGCTGAGCTTCACTTTCGAAGACTCCACTTTCAACCTGGGGTGGATGTAAATTTTTTGGAAGTTGAAGCTCCTCAGCGTCTTTAGTGCATCAAACACTTCTTGTGACAGTGCGATGTAATCTTTCTGATAGCTTTCTGTGATTAAAT
>CAMFKA010000181.1 GCA_945957185.1 uncultured Chlamydiaceae bacterium
GACGTTCCTCGCTGAGATTGTTTCAAAAAAGATATGTGTAAAAATGAGTCAGAAACCTTCATTTCTAGAAAAAATTGCTTTCCAACCAGAAATAGCCCACGGTCGGATCGGTGACATGGGTAACACTTGTTCAATTAGTACTCGGTGTTGTCGCCCTCTTCATGGATGTACTTCTCTCGCGAATACTTTTTGTGCTGCATCTCGTACTCTTCTGCGCCTTTGCGCACCAAATCGTACCCTTGTGCAAAGTGGGTCGGAAAATTCTCTTTTTGGATAAACCTGCTCCGAATGGAGTAGAGGTAGACGTCTAAATCTTCGAGCTCCGCAAGATCGCGCGTTTGCTCAAAAGATCGATACTGCTCTGCAAAAGCTTTTAACTGTTCTGTTTCTTGATAACTTCCCATACACCTCACCATACTGAGGCTGTTATTACTTGTAAACTAGAAAACGATAGTGTGTACCGGAACGGAAAAGGACACTTGTTGCGTGGAGGTCAAAAACACCTGCCCCAACCCCTCCAGCATCTTCAAAAGACGCTCTTGTCTCGTTTTGTCCAAACTGATCCCTAAATCATCGATCAGCATCAACGGCACCTCCCCGACCATCTCCTTCAAAAAATGCCACTCTGCGAGCTTTAAAGACCCCACACATGTGCGTTGTTGCCCTTCACTGCCATAAGAACGGACATCTTTTTGATCTAGCAAGATCTCCACATCATCTTTTTGCGGACCAACAAGAGTGAATCCAACCTCTAGTTCACGCAAGCGATGACTCTCAAGGTCTCTCAAAACAGAAAGCTTCAAATCATCGGTGGTATGCCGTTTGTTCTCTAACGTTCCATTTCTATACCTCAGAGAGATCGTCTCCTTTTCCCCCGAAAGCTCGTAGTGGATATCTTTTAGTATTCGACTGACTGACAACGCCGTTGCTGAACGCTTCTGTATCAGGTAGGCGGCAGATTGTGCCATCTCCTGCTCCCAAGTTTCAATGGTGCGGACTTTGCGCGAGCGCAAGAGCGCGTTACGCTGCTCCAAAGCGCGTTGGTAACGGTCGAGATGATGGATGTAGAGAGGATCGGCCTGTGCGATCAACACGTCAAGATAGTGGCGACGGAGTTGTGGTCCCCCTTTCACTAAGGCGGCATCATCCGGAGTCAATACAGAGCCATTGATCAACCCCACAAGGGAAGCCCAATTAAAAAGTCGTGTGCTATTATAAACGCACCCCTTTTCCCGTCCATTTGTAAAGAGGCGGACAGTTTGATTGACCCCCTCCCTTTCAAACGCCCCTTCAATAGAAAAGCCGTTGGAACCGAAAGCGATCATGTCAGCAATTTTGTGTGTTCTGAATGATTTAGCAGCTATCAATAGGTAGATAGCTTCGAGGAGGGAGGTTTTACCTTGAGCGTTGGGTCCGACGATGAGGTTGATGCCGGGAGAAAATGTATAAGATGCACCTGCATAAACGCGAAACTGAACGAGTTTGATTTTATGTAAGTGCATCCCAAGTCTTAAGCTTCTGTATTCAACCGCATAGGCATCAACACAAAGAGAGGGCTCGCTCCGGAAGAAACATTAGGAGCTTGATCGCCATCGGCGATCACTCCCGGATTAAACGAATCGAGCAGTCCCAAAGAGACGCGTTCCTGGTTGCAATGGCGCAAGATTTCGTAGAAATAGCTCGCGTTAAACGCAATCTCCAACGGTTGACCGTCATAGTTTACAGGCATGCTCACTTTCCCTTCGCCGACGGTGGAGGAGTTGACATCGAGTTTGAGCTCTCCGGATTCAAACAGAAAGCGGGCGGAGCTTGTTTGCTCGGTTGTAAACAGAATGATCTGACGGAGGAGGCTCATCAACTCTTCGCGGTGGAGAGAGATCACCGATTCCGATTTTTCCGGAATCACGCGTCCCACATCCGGGAAGTCGCCTGTAAGGAGTTTAGAAATCACTAAAGTGTTGGATGTTTGCAGAGCAATTTTGTCTTCTAGGATGAAAACATCCACCACGCTGTCATCGTTGAGGGCTTTCATGATTTCGTCGACAGCTTTGACAGGAACGGTGTAGCTTCCGTTTGCAGAGCCTTCGACCGGAGCTGTAAAGAAAGAACGCGCCAATCTTTTTCCATCGGTACCGATAAAAATTGCGTGTGATTGATTGAGAGTCATGTTGACTCCGGTCAAGATGTAGCGGGTGTCATCGCGGGAAACGGCGAAGGAAGTGGTAAAAAAGGCTTCTTTGAGGTCTTTCTGAGGGATTTTGAAGTGTGTCGCGCCTTCTAAGCTAGGAAGTGCGGGGTATTCTAAGCGAGACATCCCTCTCAATTTGAATTTGGAGCTGCCGGCTTTGATTTCTGTAAGGTCGTTGCTGTTTGTGGTCACTTCGACGTGGCTTGCAGGATCTAATTCTCGGATTAAAGAAGCTAGCATCTTTGCCGGAAGGGTTGTGGCGCCCTCTTCTAAAATTTTCGCCTCCACACAGCACTTTACACCGACTGTGAGGTCTGTCGATGTCAAGATGACCTGACCACCTTCTGCTTCGAGAAGGAAGTTGGAAAGGATCGGCACGGCAGGCTTTACGCCAACGACGTTGATGCACTTGGAAATCAGCTGATTAAAGGAAGAAGCTGAGACAATAAATTTCATTGAAAACCTCATAATCAGGGGTTAAAGGTTAGAATGTAACCATAAGGAATCGGAAAGTCAAGCAAATAGAATATCTGTATTTTTTCGGTTCTCTTGCTCCTAGATTGTTACGAATTCCAACATATGGTTGTGTAAATTCTTAACATCTGTTATGATGAAAATAAAGGGAATCACGGTTATGGACACATCTTTAGGCAAACGAATAAAAATTTTGCGAGAAACGCTGAGGATCAGCCAAGAAAAGTTAGCTCAAAGCTTAAAATTAGATAGAGCATCCCTTTCTTTAATCGAAAATGATAAACGCTCTTTAAAAGCTGACGAACTCATCTTGTTGTCCACAGCATTAAACATTTCTATCGATGAATTGTTAAATCTCAAAACCTCACCAGAGGTTGTCTTGCAACGAACTCTGAAATCAAAAGAGAAAAAAAACGATTTGCGAATTAGTGTGCCACGAAAAAACCTAAAAAAATTTAGAGAAGTCCTCATTTACATTTTAGGTAAAGTTGGAGCTAAACCAAACGTGGGCGAAACTGTCTTGTACAAGCTTCTGTACTTTATCGACTTTAACTATTACGAGAAATACGAAGAACAGCTCATTGGTGCCACCTACATTAAAAATCATCACGGTCCCACTCCAATCGAATTTAATTTCATCGTTAATGAGATGATCGAAAACAAAGAAATCGAGATTGTAAAGAGCAAGTATTTTCAGCACATGCAAAAAAAATATCTTCCCCATCGAGAACCTGACCTCTCCGTCTTTAATGCAAATGAAATCAAAGAAATCGATCATGTGCTGCAAAAATTATCCGGCATGAATGCAGCAACAATAAGCGAATACTCTCATCAAGATGTGCCCTGGATGGTTACGCCAGAAAGGCAAAAAATTGATTATGAATCCGTATTTTACCGAACCCCCGCCTACAGCGTAAGAGAGTACAAAAACGATGAAATTCAAACAAGTTGAGCAGCTGGATAAATTTAAAAAAGACCTCAAAAAACTTCTTAAACGCTTTCCAAGTCTCGAGGAAGACCTAGATTCGTTTATAAAGGCACAATTAGTTGTTTACCATAAATTCAATGTCGACAATCATGGCATCTTCGCTCTAGAAAATCTCGGAATTGTCTGCCCCAAAATTTTTAAAGTAAAAAAGTTTGCTTGCAAATCGTTAAAAGGAAAAGGAGTTCATTCAGGGATACGTCTCACATACGCATATTTTTCTAGTGAAGACAAAATCGAACTCATCGAAATCTACTATAAGGGTGACCAAGAGCTTGAAGATCGCGAACGGATCAAAAACCACTACTTTAAATAAACCAACCCATTCCCCGCTCTTGCCCCGATGTTGTCAACTTAAGGATTTATGTCGACCTTTCAGGCCTCCGATGTTTTATGTGGGTCTGACCCAGGCCTGCGCTGCGCTCCGACCTGGGCGAGTGTGGCTATTTCTGGTTGGAGTGAAGTGTGTTCTATGCCGCG
>CAMFKA010000182.1 GCA_945957185.1 uncultured Chlamydiaceae bacterium
AAATTTAAAATTTGAATGAAACGACTGAAGATCGTGCATTTTTCACACTCTCGAAGGGGCGGCATAATGCTTAAGTTGACGACATTGGGGCTGAGATTTTATTTCGATGTTTTGAGAGGCATAATTTCCGTGCGGATCACAGGTTGCGTTAACATTTTACGCAAAGATGACCAAATGGAATTCTCGTAGCACGGCTCCACGCAATCTCTCTTCCCTTTGATAGATGTCCTTGGAAAGAGAGGGAATTCTACTCCCACTTTCACTTGAAAAGTCCCTTTCGTCACATGGTCGTAGCTGCCTTTGAACTCCAATAAATAATACCGCGCAAAGATAGACATGAGTCGCGCTTGCCCTCCCCAACGCCCTGACCCTTTCTCTTGGTCAAGAAAATAGGGGCCTCCGGCTAGATAAGTGCTCCAGTCCAAACATTCACAGATGTTCCATCTTCCTATAGTGCCTCCGACTTCAAGGTCGACACCTTTCATAGTCGATTGCTTTCTTTTGTGGTAAATGGGAATGAGGCCTTGACCGTCATTAAAAGTCACTTGACGGAACTTCCACACCTTCTTTCCGACGGGGAGGTAGATGTTGAAACGAAGATCCAAAAATGAACTTAACGCTTCAAAACCGACGCCGACCTGCTGAAAAGGGTTTCCTACTTGACTGAAGCCTCGATGCTTCCCTTGACGATTGTCGTAGTAAGCGTTTGCACCGACAATCCAGTTGCTTGGGGTGAGATAACGCACTCCCAATCCTGCATTGACGCCGAGTTTTAAGTCGTCCATCCCTTGCATGCGCACATCGAGGAAGGGGAATAGCCCGCGGCACTCATACGTTGACGCCATCGCAAAGGCAGCTAACGTGCTGTATCCCTTTCTGTAGCCAATTCCGTTGCCTTGTGTGGTGCTTAAATCGACGTGAAAATCATAAAGATCGTGAGCAGAAAGAACCGCACTGATGGACATCCATAGTGCGGTTAACCTTAGAGCGAGATATTTTTTATTTAGCATAGGCAGCTTGCTTCAACCTCATCGCCTCGGCTACCTCTTGAATGGTTTCTTCTAATGTCCACTTCGTTCGGTACCCGGTCAGCTCTTTGATTTTTGTTAGGTTTGGACGTCGCTTTCTGATGTCCACAAAGTCAATTCCGTAAGCTTGCTTATAGGGGATGAACGTAATTTCTGACGAGCTATTCGTCAATTTTTTTATTAACGTTGCCAACTCGAGGATGGTGGATTCTCTGTCATTCCCCACGTTGACAATTTGTCCGACGCATTTAGGGTTGTCGATCAACAACGACAAACCGACAACGGTGTCGTGGACATTACAAAAAGAGCGGCTTTGCCCTCCATCACCATAGACGGTGATCGGTTTTCCACTGAGAGCTTGCTCGATAAAATTAGGGAATACCATTCCATAAGTCGCTGTCTGATTTAACCCGATGGTGTTGAAAATCCGGGCGATGACGCAGTTCAATTTTTTCTCGTACACATACGATAGCGCCATCATTTCATTCACGAGCTTGCTGAGCGGATAGGTTTGTTGCAGGAACTCTCCGGAAGAGAAACTGACGATAGCGTGTTCATCAATCATTCCGTCGGAAGGGATGTTGCTATGCCCATAGATCTCAGAAGTCGAAGAGAGAAGGATTTTAGCTTTACTTCCCACTTCACACATGGTTTGTAAAACGCGCTCAAAGCTTTCGATATTGTTCGATAAGGTGTCAATGGGGTGAGAAAGCACATACTTTTGACCAACGTCAGCAATCATGTGATAGATGTGCGTTGCCCAACGAACTGCTTCAGGAAGTTTATTCCAAGTTCTCAGGTCGTCTTCGACAAATCGAAAGTGCGGGTTGTTCAAAAAGGGATGAATGTTCGATAAACGGCCGGTTTGTAAGTTGTCGATAACCCACACATCATCCCCTTGTTCCAGATGATGGGCCACCAGGTGCGACCCAATAAAACCTGCTCCACCGGTAATGAATACGTTTTTTCCTGACATGATTCCCCCTAATTATCAAACACCTACGAGAGTGTTCTTTTTCAAATTTTTCCAATAATTAATTGCCGAGCCTAACGTATCTATCAAATCTTTCAGTTCCGTAGGTTTTGAAATGAATGCGTTAGCTCCTTTTTCATAACATGACTGAATGTCATTTGGATCGTCAGAGATGGTAAAAATAACAATCGGTATCTTCGGGATGTTAGGGTTTGCCCGAATTTCTGTTAAGGCTTCAATTCCATTTTTTTTGGGCATGTTGAGATCGAGTAGGATCAATTCGGGCCAAGAAGGGTTTTTGTTGTTGTTTACGTCATGCGGCTGTGTCAGTGATTTAACAAGCTCATCTCCATCCACAACATGATTGACTGTGTCCACTTTCAATTCTTGAGAAAGAATCATGTTCAAGAGATGGAAATAATCTTCGTCATCTTCTGCGCTTAATACAATAAAATTGGATTCATGTATTGAATTTAGCATAATCGAACTCCCTCTAAATTCATATTATAACTTTATTAATTAAATTATAATCAAAAAAAAGAGGGGTAATATGATTATGCTCGTCCTCGCTTCGCTCTTTGCGTTCGAGTCACAACAGCCTGCCATTGCGAGGTTTGTTCCTTGTACGACTTCACATCAAAAATAAAAGTGGTAGGAGTGTTGATGTTCGGCTGACCATCCTTCTCCCCCCAATAGTCGGTACCATAATCCCATAGCAATTGCTCTCCGGGATTGATCTTTTTTGTCGCGATGATGATCGGCTGCACGACTCCTTCGATATCACACCGTCTCGTCGCACAATTGGACGCACTTGAAGAGGTGTGATTAATGTAACGCGTGAAGTTGCCTTCATTTTGCGCGTCAATTTGAACAACGACGGTCTCTATGTTGTCATGATTGCTTTCCGTACCCAGCCAGCGTTTGAGTTCTTCCTGAGTAAAATTCGTGCTGCAAAGCAGATTATAGGCGTAATCATTGTTTTCAAAAGTGGACTGATTTCCGCTGGTCAATGCTCCGACTCTTAATTTTCCACTGTAAATGCCTATAAAATCCCCATACTGGAATGTTTTAGTGGCAAAGACCCCATGCCCAATAGCGTCATTGATTTTTGCTACAACAAGACCGTCGGGAACTCCATCTTCTGTGATTGCTTTAGCATAGTTCTTGATCGCTGCTTTGTTCGAAGGGGTGGAAATCATCTGCGAAGAACGCTGGAGCTCACTGAGGTCGGGTGCCTCTAGCTTGCTGAATAGTGCGTTATAGACAGTTTGAGCCCTGTCACGAAGTTGGAGAGTAAGAGGAAGCCTAAAACACCACTCGGGTATTAAAATAGATTCCGCACCGATCACTAAGCCATTTGTTCTTAAATGAACACCGCGAGTCGACCTTGTTGATCGTCGTGTCACGGTTGGAGGAGCAGGAGCAGGTTCGTTGCTTGACGCAGGTTCATTTGAAGATTCTGCAAGTGGAGGGACGGGATAAGTTGGAGTTGGGCATAAAGCTTGAGGAAAATAAGGTTCCGGATCAAATTGGCTAATAATATGGGGAGCGGGAGGGTAATCGAAGTGGTGAGGGGGGTAAGGCAAAAAAATGGACTGTGAGAAATCAGGGGAGTAGTGAATAAACACCGGGGGAGGGGGATAGTCATCGTAGACGGCACTTCTTTGCCGCTTAGGTTGAGGCGATGTCTCTCCTTCCGTTCCGGTAGATGGATACAGCTCTGATAATAAGATCGGAGGAGGAGGAAGATCGAATCCGTAAATACTTGACATAGAGTAACCTGCTTAATTTTATTTAGTATTTTGTTTATGGTACTATTTTAAAATTTTTACTTTAAAGCAGAATAAAGAATTTGTGAAGAGATCTTTATACAAGCAAGGCCTGAGCCCCGGGACAATATCGTCTAATTAATGAAAAATTGTCACTTGGACTAAATTAGATGTTGCAAAAGATAATGTGCAATTAGAGCGCCTAGCGCGACTGATTTTATAGCCC
>CAMFKA010000183.1 GCA_945957185.1 uncultured Chlamydiaceae bacterium
TACGAGATAGGCTCCGGTCTCGTGGGCTCGGAGATGTGTATAAGAGACAGCAGAGGCACAATCATTTCTTTTAAATAACCGTGCGCATTTTTACCCATTTTTGCTAAAATTTCATTTACACCTATCCATCGGAAGCGTAGCCCTTTTGAATTTTGATACCATTTATCTTCAGTGCTACCTTGCATGATCAGTTGAATTTTACTACTGCTCAAATTGCGTAAAGAAATGTAGGGATCGATCCCTTCAGCTTCACAAAATATTTCAGCAAAATCAAAAGCTTGGCGCGTAAAATGATCATCCCACAAATAACGCAACAAACCATAAAGAGAGTGAGATAAAATGTCTGCTTTTTGTCCTAAATTAGCTCCATACTGATATCCCAACCCTAAGCAATCTAAACACATCCCTTCTGCCGTATTAAATGCAAAAGTATGTGGTGTAATTTCTGGATAAGATTTCCCCGTACTTTCGACTGCAAAAGCTAAATTGAAGAGTAGATCTTCATTTTCGCGCATGACGATTAATTTGCCATTCCCAATCGCCGAAGCATTTTCAATCGCTTCATAAAGTCTGGAACGAATGGTTGGATCAACCTTTATACGGTCAATGACCAGTAACAATTCATTTTTGCGTTTTCTATTGAAAGGGATTGCATTTGTTTCCGATTCTTCTAAACTAAAAAATTCTCCATTTAGACGCACTCTTAAAAACCCTTGCCTTCTCAGACGAGCGAGCATATTTTCGAAGCTTTCATTTTTGTTGAGTTCAATCGGAGCCAAAATGTGCAGTTTTTCATCTTTTGGAAAAGTTAAAATGCGTTCAGTCACGTTTTCTTTACTAATCGCACTAATCACCTCGCCTGTATCAGGACAATGAGGAATTCCCAAACGTGCATACAAGATACGTAAAAAGTCATACACTTCCGTCATTGTCCCTACTGTACTACGTGGATTACCCGCATGCGCTTTTTGTTCAATGGCAATGGCAGGAGACAATCCACTCACATGACCCACTTTAGGCTTGGGCATCTGCTTCACAAATTGTCTAGCATAAGGAGAAAGTGATTCGATATAACGACGTTGTCCTTCGGCATAAATTGTTTCAAATGCCAAAGAAGTTTTCCCCGATCCTGAAGGACCTGTACAAACAGTAATTTTGTTACGTGGAATCTCTACTGTAATTTGTTTTAAATTATTTTGCTCAGCATCCGTGACAGTGATGGATTGAATAAAATTTTTAGGCTTAGCTTTCTTGCTCTTTTTATCAAACTTGTCATTGATTTCTGCATGTCTATCTTTTGGCTTCGCATGTAACACAGGATGTAAAGCACGTCCGGTAGGTGTATCTAGTTTGGCAATTTTTTCCGGATTTCCAGCGGCCGTTACTTGACCTCCCCCTTCTCCCCCTTCAGGACCAATATCAATAATCCAATCCACTGTTTTGATGACATCCATATTATGTTCAATCACGACAATTGAATTTCCTTTATCGACTAAGGCATGTAACACTTCTAACAGATGTTTGATATCATGAAAATGCAGACCGGTTGTGGGCTCATCCAAAATATAGAGAGTTTTGCCTGTAGCAGGACGAACAAGTTCTTTAGCTAACTTAATGCGTTGTGCTTCGCCTCCGGATAGAGTTGTAGAAGATTGCCCAAGTTTGATATAATCCATGCCGACATTTTTTAATGTCTCTAATTTGCGGTGTAAGTGAGGAATATCTGCAAAAAATTCACTTGCTTCACTCACTTCCATTTCTAAAATATCATAGATATTTTTGCCTTTAAACAAGACGGATAAAGTTTCAGCATCAAAACGTTTAGTTTTGCATAACGGACAATCCATCCACGTTTCTTCCATGAAATCCATGTCAATTTTGATTTGACCCATGCCTTCACAACGGGAACAAGATCCTTCTTTGACATTAAAACTAAAGCGTCCCGGTTTATAACCGCGTGCTTTACTCTCAGGTAATTGGCTAAATAGATCACGAATTTCATCAAATAGTTTGATGTATGTTGCAGGATTAGATCGTGGATTACGTCCTATGGGTGATTGATCGATGGCAATTACTTTATCAATTGCTTCTGTCCCTTGAATACTTTTATGCTCTCCTACAATATGTTCGCCGCCATGAAAAAGATTAGATAAAGCAGGATAGAGAATATCGCTAATTAAAGAGGATTTACCTGATCCAGATACTCCGGTAATCCCTACAAATAAACCTAAAGGAATTTTAACATCAATATTTTTCAGATTATGATGCTTAGCGCCTTGGATAATGAGCTGTTCTTTTGTCGGCTTTCTTCTTTTTTTTGGAATTGGAATTGTCAGACGACCTGATAAATAAGCACCGGTCAATGATGTTTTACTTGCCAATAAGTCTTTCACAGACCCATTGACTAGAATCTCTCCCCCATTAATGCCGGCACCGGGTCCAAAATCTACAACAGAGTCAGCTTCAAAAATGGTCTCTTCATCATGTTCTACTACAATGACCGTGTTGCCCATGTCTCTTAAATGCTTGAGCGTATCAATCAGACGCTTATTATCACGTGGATGTAAGCCAATCGAGGGTTCATCTAGTACATAAGTAATACCCACTAATCCACAACCAATTTGTGAAGCTAGACGTACACGTTGTGCTTCACCTCCGGATAAAGTAGGTGCCGTGCGATTCAAAGTCAAATAATGCAAGCCTACTTCCATCAAAAATTGAAGGCGTTGACGGATTTCTTTTAATAACTCTTCTGCGATCAACATCTCTTGTGTAGTTAAATCTAAAACTTGAAAAAATTGTTGGCAATTCGCTACGGTAAGAGAAGAAAGTTGACCAATGCGTTTGCCTTGCAACAAAGTTGCCGCAGAATAAGGTTTTAAACGTTCTCCAGAGCATTCAGGACAAGTTTGGATGCACATCAGTTGTTGCATTTTTTTACGATAAGCTTCACTTTTTGCTTCTGTGTAACGCACTCTTGCATCATGTAAAACACCTTTCCACTGAATATGATCTGTCCAATGTGCGCCTGTGACAGGATGTGTGAAGCGCATGCGCGTCCATTTCTTGTCAGTTCCATTTAAAAAGACTTTCTGAGCTTTAGCAGAGAGCTTTTCCCATGGTGTTTTGACATTAAATCCATATTGATCGGCTAAGTTATCGTAAATATTGCCATAGCGTACTGTTTGATAAGAACTGGCAATTTGGCAGCAATCTTCTGCAATGCTGAGTTTAGGATTGATGACTAAATCCAAATTGAATTCGTAGATTGTTCCCATTCCCGAACAACGTGGGCACATGCCCGAAGGGCTATTAAAAGAGAAATCTTGTGGTTCTAATGATTCGTAGTAAAGTCCAGATTTGGGAGAATAGGCATGCATGGAAAAGAGCTGCTCTTCTTGTGAATCGGCATCCACAACAATGCAAACCCCTTCACCAATTTGTAGAGCTTGAGTAAGTGAATCTGCTAAGCGTGAGTAGGCAGAAGCTTCGACAACTAAACGATCGATAACGACCTCTACATCGTGAGCAACATTTCCATCTAAAGTTAAATCTTCTGACAAGTTTACAATTTGCCCATCCACGCGTACGCGCATGAATCCTTTGCGTTGTAAATCTTGAAAATCTTCACGAAACTCTGCTTTTTTGCCTTTTGCATAAGGAGCTAAAATAAAAATTTTAGTATTAGCGGGAAGATTCTGTACACTTTTGATGATGCGCTCACGACTTTGCGGTGTTAACGGTTCTCCACTAATAGGACAATGAGGAATACCGACGCGAGCATAAAGAATACGCAGATAATCATAAATTTCGGTGAGTGTTCCTACAGTAGATCGTGGATTACGTCCGGCAGTTTTTTGTTCAATAGATATGGTAGGTGAAATACCACTGGCGTGTTCCTGTCTCTTATACACATCTGACGCTGCCGACGACTAGTCGAGGGGAGA
>CAMFKA010000184.1 GCA_945957185.1 uncultured Chlamydiaceae bacterium
CCGCTGCTGGTTCAAATTTTATTTTTCTATTACGTCGTCGCACATCACGTAGGTCTTGAAAATCGGTATGTTGCCGGGGTCATCATCCTTTCTATTTTTAATGGAGCCTACATTTCCGAAATGTTGCGTGCCGGAATTGACGCTGTCAGTACGACTCAACGGATGTCGGCAAAAGCGATTGGGTTGACGCGGTATCAAGCGTACCGATTCGTCATCATCCCGCAAGCTATTCGACAAACAATTCCTCCACTTGCCGGACAATTTGCATCAATTATTAAAGACTCCTCGCTGCTGTCCATCATCGGGATTAATGAGGTGACTAATGCCGCACAGCAGATCAATAGCGCGACTTATAGCACACTGGAAAGCTTCTTCCCGCTCGCACTTGCTTATCTTGTTCTAACGTTTCCGATTTCGTTGTGGAGCAAAAACCTCGAAAAGAGGCTGCGGTATGAAACTTGAACTAAACAATCTCACAGTTACTTATGGAAGTCATGTTGCCATTTTACCCTTTCATGTTGTCGTTCCCGAATGTCAGATGTTGGTGTTGATCGGTCCCTCCGGGGGAGGGAAATCGACTTTATTAAAGCTGATTGGAGGGCTGGAGTATCCCGAATCGGGAGTTCTTACTATCGATGACGAACCTATAGTCTTTGAAGAGAAAGCTTTGATTGCTCACCGCAGGAGATTAGGAATTGTTTTTCAGTCGTGGAATCTGTTTCCCCATCTCACTGCACTTGAGAATATTGTCCTTCCGCTCCATCGCGTGAAGGGGATGTCTCTTTCAGAAGCCGAGCATGTGAGTATGGAGTTGTTGCGTCGTTTTGAATTAGACAAACATGCGCATAAAAAACCGTTCGAGCTTTCAGGGGGTCAATCGCAACGTGTTGCTTTGATTCGCGCTGTTGCCGGACAGCCAAAATTACTTTTGTTGGATGAACCCACTTCGGCGTTGGATCCTCTGATGACCGCGGAGGTGTTGGAGTTGATTCTTGAGTTGAAAAAAGAGGGGCGAAATTTAATTTTGACAACGCATCATTTAACTTTTGCCAAGAGAGTGGCCGATCGAGTGTTGTTTTTGGCCGAAGGAAAAGTGTTGGAACAAGGGATGCCGCAAGAGGTGTTTGATGATCCAAAAAGTGAATTAGCAAAAAATTTTATGACGACGATACTGTCATATTAAGAGAAGGAACGGAAGGGGTGGGATTCGAACCCACGGTACGTTTTCACGCACACACGCTTTCCAAGCGTGCTCCTTAAGCCACTCGGACACCCTTCCGTAAAGACACACCAGAATAGTGGATTATCGATTAATTAGGCAAGAAAAATTCTCGACTTGAAAAAAATGAAATTTTAGGTTATCCTCGCAGTTTCATTTGGAGGTCTTTTGTTCCATTTTTCCCTTTTTGTCGCTGCACTTTTTTTATCTTCCATTTTATCTGCCGACCTAGTGCTAGTGAGTGTTGCCCCTCATAAATTCTTTGTCGACGAGGTGTCACAACACACTATTCCTGTGCAGTTGATGGTTCCTGCCGGTGCAAGCTCCCACACTTACGAACCCTCTCCCAAAGAGGTTCTCTCTGCATCGAAAGCTGATTTATGGTTCACGATAGGGGAAGGATTTGAGCCAAAAGTGGTACGTACGTTGACTTCTTATAACCCCGCATTGCGTATTGTAGACCTTAGAAAAAACGTGCGGTTGATTAGAGATGGTGAGCATCACCACCACGCCTGCTCCTGCCATAGCAACAGCGAAGATGTCCACTATTGGTTGAGCTTAAGAGAGGCTGAAACTCAAGCTAATACGATTTATGAAGCACTTAAGCAACGGTACCCTGAAAAAAGTGACCTCCTGAAACAAGGGTATGAGAATTTTATCTCGAAACTGCGCGCAGAAGATGCTAAAATCGCTGCTCTCCTTAAGTCTGTAGCGGGGCGATCGATCCTCGTCTCCCATCCTGCATACGCCTATTTCGTTCGCGATTATGATATGGATCAAATTTCTATCGAATTTGAAGGGAAAGACCCGACTCCGTTGCAACTCACAACAGTGCTGCGTGATGCAAGAAATCAACATGTCACCAAAGTGTTTGTACAGCCTCAATACCCAAGCAAAGGCGCAACCCTTGTTGCCAAAGAAATTGGTGCCACAGTTGTCTCACTCGACCCCTATTCCGAAAATTATTTTGAAACCATGCGAGAGATCGCTAAAGAGTTTGCAGCACCGTGAGAGAGCATCCCCAAGCACAAATTATTGTTAACAACCTTTCGTTCGACTACGGCTTGACGAAAATTTTTCATGACATCTCCCTTGAGATAAAGCGTGGAGAATTTTTGGGGATCATCGGCCCCAATGGGGGAGGGAAGACAACTCTTCTAAGACTGTTGATGGGATTCCTAAAACCGCAGTCAGGAAGTATTCTGATCGATGGTAAAGAGCCTCAAGCGGAACAAAACAAAATCGCTTACGTCCCTCAAAACTTACGCTTCGATAAACAATTTCCTATTTCAGTTCGCGAAGTGGTTCTTTCCGGTCGTTTATCTCACCTCTCGTGGCTAGGACGTTATTCTAAAATCGATCATGAAGCCGCTAACGAAGCCATGAAACTTGTTGATGTCGAAGATCTCCACTCCCGGGCATTTGGAGATCTTTCCGGCGGACAAATGCAACGCGTATTAATTGCTCGCGCTTTGGCTTCTAAACCCGAAATTTTATTTTTAGATGAACCTACCGCCAGCGTCGATGCACGTGCAGAAGAGGAGATCTACCGTTTACTTAAATCGTTTAGCTCCCATATGACTGTTGTCATGGTCACACACGATCTGAAAGCCGCTATCGAACTAGTCGACCGCGTTCTTTGCGTCCAAGGGGGCGTGGTATCGCTTTTGCCCGAACAAGTGTGCGAACATTTCGCCTTGGGACTGTATCACCCGCCCTTGATTCAACTGGAGGAGCGGAAATGATTGAATTTTGGGAAGCGCTTGTCTTTAATCCTTTGCTTCTAGCTGCTGTCATTGCAGGGCTAGCCGCCTCTGTTGTAAGCGGTATCATCGGTTCTTATGTGGTGGTGAAGAGGATTACGTTTATTTCCGGAAGTATTTCACACGCAGTTTTAAGCGGAATTGGCTTAAGTTTGTGGCTAGAGCGATCCAAGGGGATCATGTGGCTCTCTCCCATGCATGGAGCTCTTGTTGCGGCTATTTTTTCCGCGCTGCTTTTGGGGTGGATTCGCGCTAATTACCGCCAAAGGGAAGATTCAGTTATTGCTGCGTTGTGGTCCGTTGGGATGGCTGTCGGTGTGCTGTTTATTTCGCAGACTCCGGGATTTAACGTAGAACTGACCAATTTCCTTATCGGTAATATCTTGTGGGTGACACCGGAGGATTTGGCGACTCTCTTTGCAATGGACATTATCGTCTTATTGGTTGTCTTCTTTTTACATCAGAAATTTTTGGCGCTCTGTTTCGATGAGGACCAGGCGCGCTTGCAAGGGGTTTCTGTCGACGCCTTATACCTTTTACTGCTTGTTTTGACTTCGGTTTCTATTGTGCTCTTGATTCAGGTGGTAGGAGTGATTTTGGTGATGACGATGCTGACGATCCCTGCGGCGATTGCAAATACTTTCACTACGCGGTTGTCGAGGATGATGATGCTAGCTGTCTTATTAAGCTGCCTTTTTTGCGTCATTGGAATGAACCTGGCGTATGCTCTGAATTGGCCGGGCGGGGCGACGATTGCATTTGTTGCCGGAGCTGCCTATGTGGGCAGTTTATTGATTCCATGTGCGAAAAGATGAAATAGTGGTTGTAATTATTTTCGATTCGCGTTACGATGTTCGATTCTAGGAAAGATGGCTGAGTGGCCGAAAGCACGTCCCTGCTAAGGACGCATACCCGTG
>CAMFKA010000185.1 GCA_945957185.1 uncultured Chlamydiaceae bacterium
AGATCTTTCCCGCAAAATTGCCGAAAGCTACATCAAAAGTCGCGAAGCTTTAGGCTACCCGCTGATGGGAAAATTTAGGACGTTAGCTGAAGCAGAAATGATTTCACACATTCCTCCAAAAGCTCTTGCAGAGGACAAATCGCCCCAAGACCTCAACAAAAAAGAAGACTTTCTTCTCGAAATCGGCTCGGAAGAGCTCCCCGCAACATTTGTGCCGGTGGGTTGCCGCAATTTGGAAAAAGCGATCTCGGATTTATTGAACAAAGAAGAGATTCCTTACCAAACTATTCAAGTAATGGGAACACCGCGACGCCTTGCCGTTTATGTTCAAGGGTTAGCTCTTGGCAAGCCGGCAAAAAAAACCGAGAAAAAAGGTCCTTCTATTGCCGCTGCCTTCGATGCTTCGGGGACCGCAACTCCCGCGGCAACCGGATTCTTCAAAAGCGTTCAAAAAATCCCTGTTACCTTAGACTATATCCAAAAGGGGAAAGATCCTTCCCTGCAAATCCGTGATGTCGCCGGAACGCAATACCTCTACGCAACAGTCGTCAGCGAAGCGCGTCCCTCTGCAGATATTTTAGCCGAACACCTCCCCGACTTGATCCTTAAACTAGAATTCCCCAAAAAGATGCGTTGGGGAAATTTGGATATCACCTACGCACGCCCTATCAGATGGATTGTCGCTCTATTAGGAAAGCATATCATTCCGTTCTCCATCGAAAATGTGGAATCAGGCAGAGAGAGCTGGGGACACCGCCAAATTTGTAACTGGAACTTTGCGCTACTCAAAGCCTCCGACTACAAGCATATGCTAAAAGAGCATTGCGTGCTTGTCGATCCTATCGATCGTCAAAAATCTATTTTGGCACAGATCGATTCGCTCGAAAACAAACTTAAGGCTCACATCATCAACTTAGATGAAGTGATCCCGGAAGTGTTATACCTCACCGAATGGCCTCAACTGACCCCGATGACCTTCCAACAAAGCTTTTTAAAGGCCCCGAAAGAAGTCCTTATCTCCGAAATGGTCAAACACCAACGTTACTTCCCTGTCGCTAACGACCGCGGAGACCTTCAAAATATCTTCATCATCACCGCCAACGTCCCTCCGACGGATAAAATTAGAGAAGGGAACTTGAAGGTACTGTCTGCAAGGCTTACCGATGGTGTGTTTTTGTACGAACAAGGGTTAAAGAGATCACTCGACTCGATGAATGAAAAACTCAAAAATATGACGTACCAAAAGGAACTAGGTTCGGTTTACAACAAAGTCGAAAGATTGATTGCCCATGCGAATACAATTCAAAAGCAATTGGGAATCAGTTCGCCGAAACAAGTTTCTCGTGCTGCAGAGCTATGTAAAGCCGACCTCGCTTCAGAAATGGTTTACGAATTCCCCGAACTGCAAGGAACTATCGGTCGCTACTACGCCGCTGCGCAAGGGGAAGATAAAGAAGTAGCAACCGCAATCGAAGAGCACTGGATGCCACGCGGAGAATCTGCTCCGTTGCCGGCAACAGCGACAGGAACCGTTTTAAGCATCGCCGACAAGTACGACAACCTCTTGGGGTGTTTTACTGCGGGGCTGAAACCCACATCCTCCAGCGACCCTCACGCATTGCGTCGTCAAGCCTTAGCGCTTATCCGTATTCTTATTACCGGCGAACACGCTCTTCCTTTAAAAGAGTCGCTAGAGCAGTGTGCTGCACACTTTCCTGCGCACCTTAAAGAGAAAGCTGCAGGTTCTGTTCAGGAAATTTTAGACTTCCTTACAAACCGCATCAAAACGGTGTTTTTGGATTACGGTTTCCGCAAAGACGAAATCGAAGCGGCAATCGCTTTTGGATTCCCCGATATCTTCGATGCTTTCCAAAAGGTAGAGGCCTTGCACCGCTTCCGTCTGGAGCAGCAAGATCGATTTGCTCAATTATTCGAGGTGTACAAACGCGCCAAAGGGCAACTTGCACAAGGGGAAGCGGGAGCTTTGGAAGAGAAGCTGCTGACGGAAGACTCCGAAATAGAATTGTATCGCACTGTCAATGAAGTGCAAGACGAATTTGAGCGTGCTGTCGCAAAGAAAAACTACCACAAAGCGTATGAATTGATCTCTAGATTGCAACCGCCATTGAGCAAACTGTTCGATGAGGTAAAAATTTTGGATGACAACGAGTCGGTAAGGAAAAACCGTTTGGCATTGTTGAAGAAGGTGTTTGGATTATTTGGCGCTCTGCTGGATTTCAGCAAGATCCAATAAGTCTATACCAGATGCAGAGTAGTAACTTCACCCCTGCCCCTGCCCTTGCCCCTGCCCTTGCCCAAAATCTTACGAAACAGTGTTCGATTATTGGAGTATGCACTAGATGCAGGGTAGCCAGGCCGTCCCCGGCCTGGTATTGAATTTGAAGCCTCACGTATGTGTAATGCCACAGAGATACCAGGGCGGGGACGCCCTGGCTACTTTGAAGTAATGGTAAAATTTGGGCAAGGGCAAGGGCAGGGGCAGGGGTGAAGTTACTACTCTGCATCTGGTGGGAACTTTAACCCTCTAAATACGAACAAAACATCGTTTTACAATCAGCTCATACCGAATCCCGGCTTTCGTAGAATCTGTTATGAGGTGATACCCTTCGGTGATGTCATCGACCAGAGTGTTTTTGTCTTGAGCTTCGATTGAGACTCCCCAGCCTCCTGTGTCATCTTGAAGAGGCAGCATAAGAAACGACCACTCACGCTCATTCACTTTAATCATTAAGACACCATCGCTATCTTCGAATTTCGCATGCAATGAAATTACAAACAGGTCACTAATTTTTTGTGTTATCTTATATTCCGGTTCGCATCTAGAAAATCTAAAACACAAATCAATAGATTTCGCCGATACATACCAAAACTGTGACCTCTCATACGCAGTGCACACAAGTGCTAAACACTTTTTTTGCGTTTTGCTGCACAATTCATAAAACACAGTCTTTACGTTCGGCTTAATTTCCTCTTCTTCTTGAGCACGTCTTGGCGGGGTGACACTCATTTCGCAATCCCATGCTGAGGAATAAACCGTACTTGAAAATGAAACTGCAGACATAAAACTCCGATAAGAATAGTGATTTATTTTAAGAAGCGATTCGGTTTTGATGAATCGGGAACAAAACAAGCATTGTCCATTAGTTGCTTGCGGTGGTTAGCTACCCAACGGTAGACGGAATTGTAACAACATGCCGGTAGCACCTTGAAGACACCTAACATGGAATAAGGAAATGGGAGCTTCGCGCAGATGGTCAACATGGCATCCCCTTCAAGAAAAATTTTGGGGTCAGTTTTATAAAACTCTACCAATACCAAACTATCCACTTTTTTAACATCATCATTTAACAATCGTGCTGCCGTCTCCCCTTGCAGCGGAGCGAAGCAAAACTGCTCTTCTACATCTTTTGTCAAAATCCACTGCACAGCTCGGTCACAGAGGCCACACTCTCCATCGTAGAATACGAGGTGTTGGTATTTCATAGCTCCCCTTTAAGTTGCGGGGGATTTCTTTTGATCTCTTCGAACTCTTTCACTTTCAAAATGGCTTCGTCGTCGCTCATTTGTCCACTCTGAATCGCCATTCTCACTTGCTCTCGCTTGTGCATCCAATTGCGATTCAAAATCTTTAGAATGCACTCTCTAAAGCTTTCTTTGCTTTTGTCGCGGTTCACTTTTCTCTGATGCAATTCAGCGATGACAAGCTGAATTTCAGGATCTTCCACTTGAATTGCCAAGGACATCAGATCCCTTTCATGACCATTGATAAACGCGTTTAGATAAGCGCCATACAAGTTTACGCACGGAGAGGACACCAACTCTTCGGGGGTGACGTTCGCTTTTGCAAACTCGACATACGCCGGATC
>CAMFKA010000186.1 GCA_945957185.1 uncultured Chlamydiaceae bacterium
CGTTTACTCCTTGTGATTTGGCGATTGGTGTTGCGAATGTGTGTCGTCTTCCTTAGGGAAGACTGTGATTTTGACCTTTTCAACAGAACGGTCGGTGGATCGTTGAATTTCCAATTCGAAGTCGTCTTGATGAATGATAAATCCTTTTGGGGGGATCGTGCCGGTCTGATGAAAGACATAACCGCCGATGGTGTCGTAGTCGCCCTCCTGAGGGATGTGAATGTTTAACTCCTCTTCGGCATCAAAAATGCTCATCCTTGCATCCACAAGCCACGATCCGTCGGGCTGATGAACTAATTCTGCTTCTTCACTCTCGTCATATTCATCGAAAATATCTCCCACAATCTCTTCTAAGATGTCTTCAATGGTGATGATCCCTTCCGTGCCACCGTATTCGTCAACGACGATAGCAAGGTGAACTTTTTGCTTTCGAAATTCTTGCAGCAAGTGGGAAATTTTTTTGGTTTCTGGGGTGTAGATCACGGATTTTTGTAACGATTCGACCGGAGCATCCAGCAAGGCGAGATTTTGCGTGCGAAAGGCTTTTTCATAGATAGCCATCACATCCTTATACATCAACACACCCGTGATCTGATCGACGGTTTCTGAGTAGACGGGAACGCGACTGTAACCTTGTTGCTCTATTGCGACGGTGGCGTCTTTGATGGGAGTGTCGTTTGCGAGGGAAAACATCTCTACACGAGGAACCATCACTTCTCGCACGATCCGATGACGGAAATTGAACACCGACTCGATTAGCTTTTTGTCTTGCAAGTTGATTTCGGCGCCAATTTGTGAGTCTTGAATGAGTTGAATAAGCTCCTGTTTCGCTTGCATCGAGGGTTCATGGATATAGTCGAGAGAAATGGTGTGCAAGAAGCGATCGGAAAATTTGACGAAAAGAGCGGTGAAAGGGAAGAAAAGAACGAGAAAAAGAGAACTGATGGGAGCGCAAATGCGGAGGAGGTGCTCGGGATATTTTGTGCCTAAAAGGCGAGGCAGGTAGTCACCGAAGATAAAAGAGAGCGAGAAGAGAACTAAAAATTCGCCTAAAAGCTCCCAAGCGGAAGCAGCGTAAGTGTTGATGACCAGTGCCCCAAAGACTGCAAAGCAGATTCTGGTGAGGTTTTGCGCGCTGATCGATGCAAAAAAGATCCCTTCAATTTCATGCGCCGGAAAAAAGAAAACATGCAGGGGGCGATAAAAAAATAGATGGCCAAGCTCTTTGAAGCGTCTTTTGGAATCCCGTTTATGGATTTTCCGAAGCGCGCTGATTTGCGCTGTCAAAGCAAAGTTCCCGATTAGGAAAAAGATGGCACAAATGAAAGCGATCGAAGAAAAGTGAAGAACGAACAATGGATCCTCCCGCTCACACGAGCTTGAGTAACCTTAAGTAATCCATATGGAACCGTTCCCGCTTTCTCATTTGTCGTCTGCTGATGGTGTCGAGGTCATCATAGCCGCACAGGTGCAGGAGTCCGTGAATTACATAGAGAGCAAGCTCGTCAAAGTAGTTTAGTTTATTTGCAGATGCATACCGCCATGCCACCTCCGGGCAGACGAATATCTCGCCAAGATGTGTATACCCGATTCCATCTTCGAGATCAATAGGAAAGGAGATGCAATCGGTAGAGGAGGGGTCATCGAAGAAGACTTCGTGCATATCGCACATCTCTGCATCGGAGATGAAGTTGATGGCGACTTCGTCGCAGGCTACCCCCTCGAGCTTCAAAAACGTACGGACGATATCCGCAATTTTTGAGCGTACAACGGGGGCGTACCTTTGACGATTATTGACAATAATGGACAGGGCCCTACTTTCCACGTGATTAGCTAGGAATAAGAGTTTTTGGCAATCCTGTCACACGTTGATTTTTTTCAGAATCCCAACGGCCGAGTTTTTTGAGAACGTCGATGCGCTCGTAACGTTTAAGTACATTGCGTTTTTTGGTACCGCTGATTGCTTTTCCGAAGCTGGAGTGTCTAGACATAATGAATCCTCAACTGCTAATTAAATTTTTGGGATAAACATTTTTGCAGAGAGATCGCCCTCAACTGCGTTCGAGTGTTCTTTGAAACCTTTTGGAAGGTTGTCTTTTTTAGGGCCTGTGGAGACAGACGGAGCTTGGTGTTTACGAGGACATCTTGCGCGTCTTTCTTCTTGTTTACTTGTTCTGGTCATGATAAATTCTCCTGAAAATATCCCGAATTATAGCGGCTTTAACTCAAACTTGCAAGCAAATTCAAAAAGAAGGACAATCTTTGCATCATCTTAATACAAATCTGCTAGACTATAGGTATGAATAAAGGAATTTTTCAATCAGGTTCGTTAAGGTCGTGTGAGAAACAATCCGATATTTTTCACCACATCCGTTATGCAAACACGCCGCGCTCCACAGTCCCTCACAAATCAATGGATGTTCCAAAGTCGTTGATTACCTTGGAAGATTACCGGGAGGCGGAACGAAAACTTGAAAAAAAACTCAAAAGTGAAGGGTATGGCACCTCTCAAAAAGCGGTTCATAGTGTCGCTAAAGGCTTAAAAGTCCTCTTTTTTGCACTTTTTTACATCCCTTTCTACGTCGCCTTTCGCCTGCCATTCACCATTCTTTCAATTCTCTTGTCGCAGCTAGGACGAGTGATTAAAGCTGTAATGACTCCGGCTCTCAAAGCCCTAGATGTGGCCGTTCGTACGGTCAAAGACTTTGTCTCTCGCGTAAAATTCTCCGGCTTTCGTTGGAAGCTAAACTTCAACCGCACAAAAAGCACTAAAGAAGAAAAAACCGAACAAACGACCCGTAACTGGAAATTTTGGGAAAATTGGAAGCTTCCCGAGTGGAAATTGTCGTTACCCAAAATTAAACTCCCCAAAATTTCACTTTTTCCTCGATGGAACGGCTTTAAATTTTCATGGCCAAAGTGGAAATGGAATCCGAAATCGCCGTTTTCAAAATTTCGAGGATTTTCTTGGGGACGGTGGAATTTTCTAGAGGGGAGATCGTTTAAACTCCAATTTCCTAAGTGGAACTTGATGAATTGGAAACTTTCATGGAAATTGCCTGATATCAAGATGAACTGGTCGATGCGGTGGCCTAATCTTTCACTCCCGAAAAATTTTCGATGGGATGTGTCTCCGACCATTCAAAAATGGAAAGAACGATTAAACCGGTTTTGTTTTTGGAAGCGAGAGAAAAAGAAACGAACCAGCTTTTTCAGAGCTACTGCAAAAGCGTTTGGTCTTCGATTTTTGGATGCCTTAGATGAGTATGTTAGCGAGTTTCCTGCGATCCCGCAGATGGTTTTGAGGGTGATAGGTCGAGCAATTGCGTGGGCGACACTTAAAATTTATTCGTTGCTATCACAGATCGTTTTGCGTATTTGGAATGTGCTGCGAAAGGGGTATTTCGCTATTGTGAAAGTCCAGGAAAACATTCAGAGAGTTCATGTGTGGACGCAAAAAGCGTCGGTACAAACCAAAAAATGGGTCGATAATGGAGTAGAATCCGTTGCACGTCCTGTTGTGGGGATGATCGAGCGAGCGCACAGTAAAACCATTCCGGTTAGATTGCGATTTCGGCGTTGGACTTTTTTGGCTGGGATTGTTGTTGAATTGTCATTAGTTCTTTTGAGCGAAACGATTTTTGAGTTCCAGGAATGGAGCGATGGGCTGATGGGACGATACTGAAGACGATGTAACGATAGAACGATAGAACAATAGAACAATAGAACGATAGAACGATAGAACGATAGAACGATAGAACGATAGAACGATTTTGTTTTTTGTGGTCATGTTAAAAAACAATTAAAAAAGGGTGTGTAATCTAAACTGTGTAAATTAAATCGTAAGACCGTTAGAATTAATGTC
>CAMFKA010000187.1 GCA_945957185.1 uncultured Chlamydiaceae bacterium
AAAATTTTAGCAAAATTATCAAACACCCAATATTTTTTTGCGCGAATCGTGAGTGCAGGGCCGGCATAAAAAATGGGTAATGATTAGGGCACAGGCGCAGGCAGGGGTTAATTTGGGTGGGAAGTTACCCCTCATCATGCTCAATGCTAAATTCATGCAGCTTGTTCCTTAGCGTACGAATACTGATCCCCAACACTTCTGCCGTCTTTGTTTTATTCTGGTTTTGCGAGGCCAACGTCTCAATGATGAGCCTTTTTTCCAGCTCCTGCAACGTCATCCCCACTTGCACCGCTGACGGTTTACTCTCTCCATTCTCAATTGAAAGGTGCTCCGGAAGGATTTCTTTTCCATAATCCATCACCACGGCACGTTCGATGACGTTTGCCAATTCACGGATATTTCCCGGCCATCCATACTCCAATAATCTCTCTTTTGCGGCATTGGAGAATGTTTTGTTGTTGATTTTATGGTTTTCAATTGAAAATTTCTCTAAAAAATATTCGCTTAACGGGATGACATCGTCGCGACGCTCTCTTAAAGGGGGGAGGTGAATAGGAACGACGTTTAAGCGGTAGTATAAATCCTCCCTCAACAGCTTTTCCGACAGAGCGTCTTTGATGTTCCGGTTTGATGTAGAAAGGATTCTCGTGTCGACTTTGATCAGTTTTGTCCCGCCGACACGTTCAAATTCCTGCTCTTGGATAGCTCTTAACAACTTAGCTTGAATACCGATCGGAATTTCTGTCACTTCATCGAGTAGCAAAGTTCCCTGATTGGCCAGCTCAAAGCGCCCCAGGCGCTTGTTCAAAGCCCCGGTGAACGAACCGCGCTCGTGACCGAAAAATTCGGATTCGATCAAAGTTTCGGGAATAGCTGCGCAATTGACCTTGATAAAAGGGAAGTTTGCGCGGAGAGATTGCGTGTGGATGGCGTGAGCGATCACTTCCTTTCCCGTTCCCGATTCGCCGGTGATGAAGACGCTGGCATTGCTTTTGGCGACTTTGGAGATATTGTCCAAAATCTCTTTCATGACAGGGCTTCTACCGATGATTTGGTGGTTTCTGGAGCCTCCCGGAGCGGTCTCTTGTCGCAGGTAGCGGTTCTCTTCGACGAGAGACAAGTGCTCTTTAGCTTTCTCCAAAAGCGCTTCGATCGTGTCGGGGGAGAATGGCTTTAACAAATAATTAAAGGCCCCTAGGCGCATTGCTTCCACAGCATTTTCGATGGTTCCAAACGCAGTGATGACCACAACAATGGTAGAAGGGCTGAGCTCTTTGGTTTTTTTCAACACATCGATTCCCGTCAGATCAGGCATATTCATGTCGGTAATGACGAGGTCGAAGACGTGTTCTTTGAGGATTGCCAGCGCTTTTGTTCCGTTTTCAGCTGCGTGAATTTCGAGCCCTTTGCGGCGTAGCGTTTCCGCCAAAAAATTCCGGACAATCATTTCATCGTCGACGATCAAAATTTTTTCTATAGTCATGATGCATTCTCCGTATATGTGCTCCCGATGGGAATTTGAATCGTAAACGTAGTGCCCACATCTACAGTGGACTCCACTTCGATTGTTCCGTGGTGAGCTTCGATCACTTTGAAGACTTCGGACAGTCCGAAGCCGTTCCCCTTAGGTTTCGTTGTGAAAAGAGGGGAAAATATTTTTGTAAGATTTTCCGGCGAGATCCCTATTCCCGTATCGGAGACTTTGATGATGAGATTTCCTTTGTCGGCTTTAGCTGAAATCGTCAATGTTCCCCCTTGAGGCATTGCCTGCATTCCATTTAAAGCTAAGTTAAGGATTGCTCCTTTCATCAATTGAGGATCGAAAACCGTTGTAAGAGAGTCGAGGGAGGTGTCTAATTTAAGTTCGATCTGTTGCGACCTGTTTGTATCTGCTTGAATATATTGGAAGACTTCGCGAAGGAAAGGGATAAAATCGGAGGATTCAAATTGCGGTTTTACCGGTCTTGAATAGTTTAACACATTGGTTACGAGATTGTTAAGGTTGTCTGTTCCCTCAACAATGTACGCCGCCATTTGTTGTTGCTCCGGCCGGTCTTGCAAGTCGCGTTCCAGGAGCGAAGCAAATCCCTTAATTCCCCCCAAAGGATTTCGAATTTCATGCGCTACTTTCGCTGCCATTTCCCCTAATTCTTTCATGCGGTCATTGCGGCTTTGCAGTGCCTCAAGACGTCGGATCTCTGTAAGGTCGCGAATGAGGATGATCATCCCTTGAAAATCGGTTGCCCCTTCGGGCGGATCGGTTTGCAGGACGTAAGTGGTGTCGATGCCGAGCTCTTTTGTTTTTTCGTTTTGCGTTAAAGTTAAATAAGAGGTGCGCTGGATGTTTTTATTGAGGAGAGCTTCTTTCATTGAAAAGCCAAAAAAGTCGTCGGTAAAAGACTCCCAATAGGAATTGAACAAAACTTTGGCGATAGGGATTTGTAAAATTTCCGCTGCCGTGCGGTTGTAGGTGGTGACGTTCCCTCTCAAATCGATGAATATCAAACCTTGAGACATGTTGTAGATCAAGCTATTCAAATAATCGTTGATAGCATCCAATTCGTCGAGTTTGATTTTTAAATAGAGGTTTGTTTCCGTAAATTCTTTTTTTAATTGCTCGAATTTATTGATCAATTCGGCGTGAGCTTTCTCGAGTTTTACAGCTTCTAATGTATAAGATTCAAAGGCATGGGTTAATATTTCCCGTTTTTCATCGGGGTTTGAACTGGCGTTGAGTTTTTCGGATAGCTCCGTAAGCTTTATTTGGGATGGATCCATCATATCTTCACCTTAGAAAATTTACCGTTATTTGGAAAGGCGAGATTGTTTTTTGCGAAAAATTGGAGCGAGGACTTGAAAGAAAATGGGGGATTGTGACACAATCACTTATCAGTTAATTACGATCGGACATAGAAAATCGTTTAGGAGATGTAATGGCCCGTTATACAGGAAATAGAAATCGTGTGGCTCGCAGATTTGGGACAAATATTTTTGGCCGTGCGCGCAACCCACTATTGCATAAACCAAATCCGCCAGGGATGCATGGTGCTCGCCGCCGCAAAAAGTCGGACTACGGTTTAACACTCGAAGAAAAACAAAAGCTTAAAGCAGTCTACGGAATGCTGAGCGAAAAGCAGCTGATTAGATACTATCAAAAAGCTGTAAAAGCGAAAGGAACTGCTGCGGATAACCTTGCGAAATACTTGGAAAGCCGTCTTGACGTTATCGTTTACCGCTTGAAATTCGCTCCTACCATTTTCGCTGCTCACCAGCTCGTTGCTCACGGACACGTTCGTGTCAATGGCAAAAAAGTAGACATCCGCTCCTTCCAAGTTCAACCTGGAATGGTCGTTTCTATTAAAGAAAAATCGAGAAATCACAAGCAAATCATCGCTGCGTTGGATAGCTCCAGCCTGACAGTGCCTGATTACTTGACACTCGACCGCGAAAACTTCTCCGGACAAATGCTCTCAGCACCATTGCCAGAACAAATGCCATGGCCGATTGAGATCAACCTCCACGAAGTTTGCGACTTCCTCGCTCACTCCCACTAAGACTGAGCGGAAGTTCCTTCCTTGTAACGCCGAAGAAAAGCTAACTCTTTTCTTCGGCGTTTTTTTTTAATTGAAGTTCCCACCAGATGTAGCGCAGTAAATTCACCCTTGCCCTTGCCCTTGCCCTTGCCCTTGCCCCTGCCCTTGCCCTTGCCCAAAATCGCTACGTAAAACTATATCTAATTCTGAAACACCGCCTATGTGTAAACTCACTGAGATGCCAGCATGAGTGCGTGACTACTTTGTTGGATGAATGATAGAATTTGGGCAAGGGCAGGGGC
>CAMFKA010000188.1 GCA_945957185.1 uncultured Chlamydiaceae bacterium
TCCTCATGTCATAGAATCTAAATCGTTTAAACTTTATTTGAATTCGCTCACGCAGACAAAATTTGACTCTTTTGAGTCGGTTCAAAAAATAATGACTAACGACCTAACGAAAGCAGCCGGCGGTCCGGCCATCGTTCATCTCTACCCCGCCTCAGCTTTTAAAGATCGAATTGTTGAAGATCTTCCCGGAATTTGTTTGGATGACATTGATGTCGATGTGGACTGTTACGAGCTAACCCCTTCGCTCTTAAAAACAAACGATGAAACAACACAAGAAGTTCTCTACTCTCATCTCTTTAAATCGCACTGCCTCGCCACCGGTCAACCGGATTGGGGGACTGTTTGGATTCACTATGCGGGCAAAAAGATCGACCACGCTTCCCTTCTAAAATATCTCATCTCCTACCGCAACCACCGCGGCTTCGCAGAACACTGCACCGAACAATTTTATTCCGATTTGATGAAGCACTGCTCTCCGGAAAAACTTTCTGTTTACATGCGTTTTACAAGGCGAGGCGGCTTAGATATTAACCCATTTCGCAGCAATTTCGAATGCGGGAGCGCGGTATTAAATCTTAGGCAGATACGTCAGTAAAAACCCTCTAAAGCTGTTTGGAAAGAGAAAGCCTGAGCTCGACTAGGGAAAGGACTCCCAAAACTGCAAAAACTGCGTAATACCAGCCGGGGACGGGGTATTTTGCAGCAAGCATCAATAAGACAAGAAGCTGTAGAGTGGTAAATATTTTCCCGCACCAAAAGGCTTCAATGCGATACTTTCCGAACAAATCTTTGAGCATCAAATAAAGACCAAACACTCCTACTGCTATGTCTCGGGAAAGAAAAGCAGCAATTTCGAGAGAGGTAATTCTGTTTTCAAAAAAGAGAACAGCAAGCGCTGCAACGACAAACAATTTGTCTGTCAGCGGATCCAAAATTGTCCCTAAACGGGAAGAGAGCTTGTATTTGCGAGCTAAAAAACCATCAAATCCGTCTGTCAACCCTGCAAGGACGACTGCGACGATTCTCATCGTTTCATTGCCTTGAACAAAAAGAACCGCCAACGGAATGCGCAACAAAGAAAGAATGTTGGGTAGAGTGAAAATCGCGTTCACGTTTCCCTCTTCTTCTTAAATTTTATTACTAAAAAAATAGCTGCCAAAACAAAGACCCAAAAAAGCAAAAACTTATATTGATATTTATGTACGGTCGCAATGATTTCATGATAGTGAGATGCAAATTCATAACCAATATGAAAAATGACGGTCGTAGACAAAAGAGCTGCTAGACCATCCCTAAAAATAAAAGTTTTAAACGGCATTTCCCCCAATCCGCACGTCATAAAGAAGGTATTGCGCACCCCTCCGGGGATAAACCTAACCACAAAAAAAGTAAGGTACTTTCTCTTTTCAATTTGTTGGTGGACCCATTCCACAGAGGAGGGATTGATCCATTTGTTAAACCATTTAATACTATACACCGCGGGACCAAAGAAATAACCGATCGAATAGCAGACCCAAGAGGACATCCACGCTCCTAAGTATACAAATATAAACATCTTAAGATAGTGTTCCGGGATGCAAAGCGCGGTAATAGCCCCCCCGGTTATCAATAGGATATCTTCACTGATAGGAATGTTAAAACCGGCTACTATCAACAAAATAAATAATATTTCCGGTGCCCATTCAGCGTGATCACAAATGGTAGAAAATAGCTGTTCCATTTATAGTAATTTTTTTAGGGGTGCAATGTTTAAAGAAGTTCATCTTGAGAGTCTAGACAACACTATAGCGTTTCACGAGTATCGTGACAATCCTGAACCTGTAATTTTTTATTTAACAGGTTCAAAAACAGTCGAGCTAAATCAATTGAAAATGGACTTCAAGGAGCCTCCTAAAAAACTTATCTACTATTTCGAATCGAATTCTAATTTTCCAAAAATAAAAATCGAAGAGGGCGAAATTCCGGACGGCGTTAAAGCTGTCATCTACTCCCATAAACGGGGTTACGATGTGCTGTTTTTACTTCCCGGAACACATATAGAAGCGCAACGGTACCGTGGAGTGATCCTCTACTTCAATGGATACAACCTTGGGAATATCGTCCGCAAAATCGTCGAAACGCTTTTAGAACTAACCGGAAAGAAAACAAGGTTTTTAGATCAAAAGCCAAAGGTACCGAAATGGTTTCAAACTTTGGGATGGTCATCTTGGATAGCTTATGGGACGGATTTGACGCACGAAAAAGTGATGAACGCGGTCTGGAGCCTTAAGCAGCACGGTTACACTCCGGGATATGTCTTGCTCGAAAATGGATGGCAACATGAAGAGAATGGCACTTTGGTCGATTTTGGAGCACACCCCCAAAAATTTCCTTCGGGAATTAAAGGGTTGGTTAAAGAGTTGGAAGCTGCCGGAGTGAAGCACGTGGGTGTCTGGCATCCCCTCACAGGGGCTGGCGCGGGAGGATTAGGCAAGAAGCTTGCTGAAAAATACATGCAAAGCGAATCCACAGACAATACCACCCTTACCGGAAAACAGTTAGGACGCGCTTTTGAGTTCTTCCACGATTACTACCGCAGTTTGAGGGAGGAAGGGGTCTCATTTGTGCAGATTGGGGAGTCTCCCGTCCGAAACGATTTAACTTTGAATTATGAAAAGCTTCAATGCGCTATCGAAGCCGCCGCTGTCATCCATTTCGATTGCCCTCCTATCAATGCCGACGGATTAAACAACGAAAACCCCCTCTTTTGGCCTATTTCGCCCATCTCTCGCGTAAGCGATGTTGTCATGCCTACAAGCCTCGAAGAGATTCAACTTCACATCAAAAACAGTCTTCTCAACGCAACATTTTATCAAGATCTCCTTCTCCCCGATTTTGGACCTTGGTGCACTAAAAGCATCTATAGCGAAATGCAAGCGTTATTTCATTCGCTATCACGGACCTTACATTTGCTGGGAGATCCTCCCGGAGACCACCAAAAGCTATTATTAAAAAAGATTGCACTCCCTTCAGGAAAAGTTCTGCAAGCCGATAGCTGCCCATCCGTTCCTGCAAGCTCGCTTTTTATTGACCCTGAAAGCGATAAAGAAATCTTTAAAGCGTGTACGATGACAAAGGGGTGTGGAGCTCTTGCTCTATTCAACTTAGCAAACGCCAAGCGTTCTTTAAAGGGAACTGTCAGTCTTGATGACTTTGAAAAGCTAGTGGGAAGTCAATTTGCTGTTTACAGCCATCGACATGGCTTTGTAGGCCTCATCAAGCATGACGAAGAACTTGAAGTGTCCTTGAAACCGGACTCTTGCGATTTGTTGTTATTTTGTCCGGTGATCAAAGGTGTCGCGGTGGTAGGGTTTCATAATTTTTATTTAGCGCCTGCGCCGTTACTACAAGTCGATATTGAAGACCAATCTGTGCATATTACCGCTAAAATCATTGGGCCTCTTTTACTCTATAGCGAAAAAGAGGTTTTAGAAGTAAGGCGGAATGGGATGACAGTGTCTTGGGAATACGATAAAGGGAGAAAGACCCTTTCGGTTGAAGCTGCATCCAATATCGTCGAGTCGCATTCGGCGTATACGATCCTCTTCGAGTCGTAAACGTGCTGCATATCCCTTCCTATACTCTTAAAAATCAATATTCAAGGAACGATAACAAGACAACGCGGAGACGCGGGGACGCAGGGACGCGGAGAAAATTCGAAAGTGGTAAAGTGGAACCCATTGTCTAGAAAATCATACTTACATTTTTTTATAATAAACACTCCGCGTCCCTGCGTCCATCCTATTGCGCACATCTTTTTTTGACAAAAATCATA
>CAMFKA010000189.1 GCA_945957185.1 uncultured Chlamydiaceae bacterium
CTCCTACGTCGCAGTGGGCTATAAAATCAGTCGCGCTAGGCGCTCTAATTGCACACTATCTTTTGCAACATCTAATTTGGTCCAAGTGACAATTAATTTCTTTAAGTTGACAGCATTGGGGCAAGGGCAGGGGATATGTGGGTGAGAACGGAGATCGGGATTACTCTTCCAAAGAAAACGATTTGACAGCATCTTGCGAGGTGTCATAAATTTCGAAAATTTTATGCATCGATACCAGCTCAAACATTGTGCGGATCGACTTATTCATCCCGGATAGCTTCAGCTCTCCTCCACGGGAGTGCAAGAGCCTCAGAATAGAAAGAAAACTGCCTAAGCCGGAAGAATCGATAAAATTTAAGTGCGTGAGGTTAAGTACGACGTTATCGGAATCGTTCGTATAAATAAGGTCGATCACTTTGTCTTTGAAGTCAGGAGCGTCTTTAGCGTCCAAGCTCTCGCCTTCCGGAGTGATCACCATCACATTATTTTCTTTTTCGTGTCGTATTTCCATTTGATCCTCTTCATATATGAAATTCTTATAAATCCGCAAGTGATTCCATCCGACTTCGTTCTCTTTCCTTATATAAGTGATTTGATCAGCGATATGTTTGATCATGTACCATCCAAAGCCTCCGTCTCTGCTTCCATCTAAAGACGGCTCCGCAACCATTGCCGGATCAAAAAATGTTTCGCCCTGATCCGACAGTTGTATGATGGCTCCGCGAGAAGAGAGTTCACCTTGAATCAAAATAGGATGCCCATCGTTCTTTTTATAAGAGTGACAAACAATGTTACAAAACGCTTCATTGATAGCTAGTAGCACCTGAGAGGTGAATCGCTCTTGATCGCCGGGCAGCGATTGACAAAAGCGATTGATAAAATCTCGGACCAGTCTTAACTCATTCAGGGAGCTGGAAAACCTACCCACCACAAATGGAGAGGTATAAGCGACATAATCTTCGTTGATTTTTACAATAATAAGTGTGACATCATCGTCAAGGCTATCTTTCTCCGAAAATGCTACAACTTCTCTTTTTATTGTATGCATCAGTTCTGCTGCATCGAGATCGCTATTTCGAAGGACGATATCTTTCAGTCGATCAAGACCGAAGAGCTCTTTTGCGGAATTTTTTGCCTCTGTGATCCCATCAGAGTAGAAAACGAATAGATCTCCCGGAGAAAAATTTACACTCAATTCACGGTAGGCATCCCTCTCTACCATGCCTAAAGGGAAATTTGGTCCCTGTAGCTCTTGAATAATCAGTTTGCTTCTTTGAAAATGAAGTGGTTTGGCAGATCCACAATCGATGTATCTCAATTGCCGCTGTTGATTGAGAAAGCGTGCGTAGAAGAGTGTGACAAAGAATTCTAGATGAATCAGCTCTTTTGAAAGCTCCTCCTGGACACGTTCCAATATCTCTGTGGGGCTTGGTTGATCTTCGTGCCAAAATCCCTCCCGATCCCACACTTTGACGTGCTGATAAGGGATTGCAAAACGCATGAATTGCGTTTTTACTGCAGTGCCTACCAATGCTGCCGGAAGCCCTTTTCCCATCACATCGCCTAAAACGATGTCAAAAATTTGTGGCGATGGGCGATAAAAGTCGTAAAAATCCCCATCGATCTCTTTGGATGGGATTGTCGAGGCGGCAATCTCAAGCCCGGGAACTGTCGCGGGAACTTTTCCAAGCAGAAGTTCTTGGTGGATTTTCGATCCCAGATAAAGTTCTTTTTTAAGATCGGCATGAATTTGAGAGAGTTGTCGGTTTTGCTCTTGAGTCAGCTTAAAAAGCGTAGTGTTTTCGTCTTGAAGACGGTATTTCTCAACAGCCTTAGCCACGGCTTTTTTAAGAAACAAATCCTCCCACGGCTTTGCTATGAACTCATCGACTCTACCCACATTGATCGCATTCATGAGCGTATCGAGATCGATTTTTCCTGTAAGAATGATTCTAATGGCTTGTGGTTGAGTGTCTTGTGCAAACTTAAGCACTTCCATCCCGTGAATGTCCGGCATCGACTCGTCACAGATAATCAGGCTGATGGGCTGAGTTTTTAATATTTCTTCCGCGTCGGTTCCGTTAGCGGCGGTAAGAATTTGATACCCTTCACGCTGGAGCGTTATCTGTAAAGCCTTGAGTACCAATGTGTCATCGTCGACAATCAGGATGGGATCCAACGGCTTTTCTTCGAGAACGACTCCCCCAGGGTGAGGGTGAATTTCCTGCGTCATGACACCTGAGGGGTTAATGGGTCTACTCTGTTGAGGATCGTTAAAAAATATTTGTTGTCAAGTTGGAGATAAAGGAATAGTAATGAGAAATGAAAGGGGCGGGTTGTCTATACGCGTCCCGAAGAGGTCATGATGGGAAAATTTGACACTTCTCTCCGACAACAACCGGGATTAGAACAACGTCTTTCCCAGCGTTTGATGATGTCGCCCCAAATGCAGCAAGCTCTTCAATGTCTACAACTTCCGGTTTTGGAGCTCTCCCAAGTGATCAGCCAGGAGTTAGAACAAAATCCTCTCCTTGAATTTGATGAAGAGGATCTCATCCAGTTGCCGATGTACCGCACACTAGCAAAAAAACAGGGTGCTTTATTAGAAAATTTGCTTGCGGATACGCCTACTCTACGTGATGTGCTCATCCAACAATTAAGTGAACATTGCAAGAAGGAAGAGGAGCATCGTCTAGGGTGCTATATCATTGATAGTCTGAATGAAAGCGGGATTTTAGAGATAGATCCTGCTGAAGTGGCGCTATTGACTGGGTCTTCCACTGCACAGGTGTTGAAGGTGTTGGCAAAGGTGCAGTTAATGGAACCTGCAGGAGTGGGTGCAAGATCTATTCAGGAGTCGTTGCTGCTTCAGTTGGAACGAAAGAACAAGCAAAAAACTTTGGCGTATACGATTTTAGAGAAGTATTACGAAGATTTTCTACACAATCGGCTGAATTTGATCAGTAAAAAAACGCATGTTTCAGTTAAAGCAATTGCCCAAGAGATAAAAGAAGAGATCAGCGGGTTGGATTTGCATCCCGGATTGAATTATCAAAAACACCATCGAAATGAGATCATTCCGGACGTGATCGTGACTACGGAGGACGGAGTCTTTCACGTTGAAGTCACCGATTTTTATTCGGATAGGCTTCACTTGAATAAGGCCTATATGGAGCTATTTCAGGACCCTCAAATACCCATAGAAACGAAAAACTATATCAAAGAGCGGTTGCAGTCGATTAAATGGCTGATGAAAAACATCGGTCAACGGAATTCAACATTGGAAAAGATCACGAAACAATTGATAGAGATTAACCGCGATTACTTTTCTTATTCAGATGGTCGCTTGGTTCCTCTGACCATGAAACAACTTGCCGATGCTCTCGAACTTCATGAATCCACTGTGGCGAGAGCTGTATCCAATAAATACCTGTTTTGCGATCGCGGAACTTTTCCGTTCAAATTCTTCTTTTCTAAGGGGTACAAAACGGCTCGAGGGGAGTTGTTATCGTCAAAAACCATTCAAGATAAAATCAAAAAGCTAATCGGTGAAGAAGATGCCTCTTCGCCACTTTCTGATGAAGAGTTGTCTCAACTTCTGAAACAGCAGGGGATCACCTGCGCAAGGCGCACTGTAGCAAAATACAGAGACGTCATGGGAATTGGCAGCACTAAATACCTGTCTCTTATACACATCTCCGAGCCCACGAGACCGGAGCCTATCGCG
>CAMFKA010000190.1 GCA_945957185.1 uncultured Chlamydiaceae bacterium
AAGGGGAGATCAATCCATGTTCGCTTAACTTTTGGATGATAATCGAGAAGTAGCTCGGCTGTGTCGAGAGGTAGTAGACGCGATTTCCTTGAGTGTCGAACTTTGCATCCAGGTCGTGCAACAGCTTTTTAAGTCTCTCGTACCCTTCATCTTCGTGAAATTCAGATTGATGATAAAACAGTTGATTCGAAAATTGATCCCATACAGACTCGTTAATCGGCTTTGTGCGTGAAAAATCTTTCACCTTTTCAAACATTTCCGCGCGAAACTGCTCGTTAGTCTTAGGTCTGCGGGCAAATCCCACGCAAGCGAAGTGGGCGGGGAGCTCTCCATCTTGTTCCAGATTGTATAACGCAGGCATTAGTTTGCGGGCGTTTAAATCTCCGGTGGCACCAAAAATAACCATCACACACGGTTGGGCATTCTTTTTGGGGCGGTTAAACTCTTCTAGCGGCGATAGCTTTTCCATTGGATAGATCCCTAAAAATGATAAAGCCGAGATTAAATGACGTTTTTTTTGTAGTCAAGGTAGTTTTGCAGGATAATGATAGCAGCAATCGAGTCGACCTTTTGAGTCCGTTTTTTACGGCTAAGCGAAGACTCTCGTAATGACCTCTCCGCTTGGACGGTGGTCAAGCGCTCATCCCACAATACAATAGGAATTGGTTGTGCAGCTTCTAAGGCCTCTTTGAAGTTTTTTACTTCATCGGCAATCAGCCCGCTTTTTCCGCTCATCATCAGAGGAAGACCTACAACGATAAGGTCGATTTCGCAGCCGTGATGTTTGCAGATGAGCTCGATTTCGGCGATTACGTTTTTCACCGTCTCCGCCGTCTTTTTGGAAGCTAAAATATTCTTCCACGGACTAGCCAAAGTTTTGGTGGGATCGGAGACGGCAACGCCAATGCGTGCCATCCCGTAGTCTAATCCTATTGAGCGCTGCGGCTTTGCCGGTGTCATCGTGTTCCTTTTCGTTGGATCATCGCGCCAATAAAGTCGCGGAAGAGGGGGTGAGGTTCTGTCGGTTTCGATTTAAATTCAGGGTGGAATTGTACTCCAACCATCCAGGGGTGCCCTTTCACTTCGGCAATTTCACACAGTTGCTCTTTCTTTAATGTTCCGGCGACTTCAAAGCCCGCCTTTTCCATTTGCTCGAGGTACTGGTTATTAAATTCAAACCGATGGCGATGTCTTTCCGAAATTTCGTTGCTGCCGTAAGCTTTACGTGCATGAGTTCCTTCTTTCAGTGCGCAGTGGTAGGCGCCAAGACGCATGGTTCCGCCCATGTCCTTCACGTGGCGTTGTTCGCTAAGCAGCGAAATCACGGGAGCAGACGTCTGAGGGTCGATTTCTGTAGAGTTTGCGTCGGTGATGTTTGCAACGTGGCGTGCAAATTCAACAGCCATCACTTGCATACCGAGGCAGATTCCGAAATAGGGGACGCTGTGCTCGCGGCAGTATTTTGCTGCCATGATTTTTCCTTGCCAGCCTCGCTCGCCGAAGCCTCCCGGAACTAAAATACCGTTGCAACCGGAGAGTGTTTTTTCCAAATCGCCGTTTTCAAGGATTTTGTCGGCCTCGAACTTTTCGATTTGAATTTGGTAGCCGTGGGAAATAGCGGCGTGGTGCAGCGCTTCAAAGATCGATTTGTAGGCGTCTTGATGTTGAACATATTTCCCCACAACGCCGACTGTAATTTTCCCTTTCGGGTGCTTGATGGTTTCGATGATCTTCTTCCAATCCGCCATGTCGATTTTTTTGTTGGGGAGGTGCATCAGCTCGCAGATCATGTCGTCGAGCCCTTGTTCACTTAAAGAGAGGGGAACTTCGTAGATGCTGTGTTCCACGTCGATCTCATCAATAACAGCTTTTCTTTGGACGTTGCAGAATAGGCTTAGTTTCTCTTTAACTTCTTCAGGAAGAGGCTTCTCACAACGGCATAGAATGATGTCAGGGAAAATCCCGATTTGTCGCAATGTCTGCACAGAGTGTTGCGCGGGCTTTGTTTTTAGCTCGCCGGCAGCTTTTAAGTAGGGGATGTAAGCGAGGTGGATACTCAATGTTTGCCCCAAGTGCTCTGTACGGAATTGCCTTATCGCTTCCATAAAGGGAAGGGATTCGATATCTCCGACCGTACCGCCAATTTCCACCAACATAACATCGATATCAGGATTCATTTGGGCACAGCTGACAATCCGTTTTTTAATCTCGTCAGTGATGTGAGGGATCACCTGAACCGTCTTGCCTAAATATTCCCCTTGACGCTCTCTGCGAATGACTGCGTTATAAATCTGCCCTGTCGTCACGTTGGACTCGCGGGAAAGCGGAGAGTTGGTAAAGCGGTAGTAGTGCCCCAAATCGAGGTCTGTTTCAGCGCCATCGTCGGTGACATAAACTTCGCCGTGCTGAAAGGGATTCATCGTCCCCGGATCCACGTTTAGATAGGGATCCAACTTCATCATCGCAATTTTCAGTCCTTTTTTTTCGAGCAACAGACCGATTGAAGCGGAGGTAAGCCCTTTTCCGAGTGAGGAGCAGACTCCTCCGGTGACGAATAGATATTTTACTTGTTTTGCTTGCATAGATATGACTCAACTTTATGTATGTCTTCCGGGGTGTCAACACCCAGAGATTGATGTTTTACAGTAGCGGTTTGAATTTGGAAGCCGTGCTCCAGCACTTTTAACTGCTCCAAGTCTTCGGTAAGTTGCAGCGGAGTTGGGGAGAGGTGAAGGTAAGTGAAGAGGAAGTCGGTTCTGTAGGCGTACAATCCGATATGGGAGTAGTAGGGTGTTGTGGACAAAGGTTTCGAACTTTTATTTCCCGGAATACAGCTGCGGCTAAAATAGAGAGCGCGCCCTTTTTGGTTGACGACACACTTCACAATGGAGGGGTTGTTGGCATCTTCCGGGTTTGAGAGGGGAGTGATCAGTGTGGACATGGGGACGTCGGGGTTGTCAATCAGCGCCATCACAAGCGCTTCAATCAGCTCCGAAGTGATGCAGGGCTCATCCCCTTGAATGTTCACGACGATATCGGGGCGCTCTTTCAAATTTGAAATCACCTCCGCAATCCGCTCCGTTCCATTAGGATGGTTAGGATCGGTCATCACAACAGAAGCGTGGAACTCTTTTGCATGGTTGTAGATTCTTTCATCATCGGTGGCGATGACAACCCCATCCAACAATGGGCAGGAAAGCGCATTTTCGTAGGTGTGTTGAATAAGACTTTTGCCGTGAATGAGGGAGAGGGGTTTACCCGGGAAGCGTGTGCTCCCATATCGGGCCGGAATTACAGCTAAAACTTTTACGTTCTTTTTGTCCTTTCGCATGTTGACATTCTATGCAAAAGCCGCGAATTTAGCAAGGCTCAAATCCAACGTCTGGCGCATTCACCGTAGCAGCCCATCGGCAGGTGCATCACCCAACAGACAACGGCGCAACCGATATAGCGTCCGACCGTCGGTACAATATAAGCACAGTTGAAACTGAATGCGGCGACAAGCGAGAAAGCGTAAAAGAGAAGCGCGGCAAAAGGAACGATGAGCGCCGAGGTAACAAACATTTTTAAGTGGCGGAAGGGAGACTTGATCACTTTATTATGTAGATTCATCAAGACCGCTCTTCCTGTTAAGGAACTG
>CAMFKA010000191.1 GCA_945957185.1 uncultured Chlamydiaceae bacterium
AAACTCTCAGTGTTCTCAGTGGCTCAGTGGTGATTAATTATGCAACAAGGCCGTTTGACTTCTGCCACTAACGAAAATTTATTGACTCCACTCATGAATGATGTTAAGAAATGCTTTAAATAAAGCTTGTAAGGATTTCTATGAAAAACGTCATTTTTAACGTTGCTGTTTCTTTGATTGCGGCGATGAATCTCTATTCCGATCCATCTAGTCACGAAAAAGAAATCGAAAATGCTTATATTTATGGATTTCCTCTTGTCCTTATGGACGTTACGAAAGATGTCCTTACAGCGACTCCCTCTGTAACAGAAACAAAAGTGCCGATAAATCAATTTCTCTACAAAAAGACTTTTCCTGATCCCTCTTTCACAGAAGTAGTGAGTCCTAATGCAGACACGCTTTATACGCAAGCATGGCTGGATCTTACCAAAGAACCAATTATTTTAAGCGTTCCTGAGATGGGAGATCGCTTCTACTTGTTTCCTTTGTTGGATGCATGGTCCAATGTGTTTTCCTCGCCAGGTACCCGTACAACAGGAAATCATAAGGGAGATTTTGCGATCGTTGGACCCAACTGGCAAGGTACTGTACCAAATGGTGTACAAACCATTAAATCGCCTACAAATGTGGTCTGGATCATCGGTCGCATTCAAACAAACGGTCCATCAGATTATGCTGCCGTTAATAAACTCCAAGAGCAATTTAAACTTACGCCTTTGAGCGCGTGGGGCACCGATTACAAAGCTCCCACAAACGTTCCGGTGGATTCAAACATTGACTCAAAAACAGCTCCCATCGCACAAGTCCTGAAGATGGATGGGGTCACATTCTTTGAAAGACTGGCTCGACTCATAAAACAAAATCCAATCCCTGCTAGTGATACAGAATACGTAAAACAATTTTCAACATTTGGGCTAGTACCAGGAGCTGATTTTAATGCTACAGCTCTTTCGGGCGAGCAAATTCAGGGCCTCAATGCTGGAATCAAAAAGGCGCAAGAGAGCATCAAAGAAGGCATGGATAATCACCCCTTTGCCGTTAACGAAAATGGCTGGGGAGTCATGCTAAAGGACATTGGCACCTATGGCACACACTACAATATCAGAGCAGCTGTCGCTTTTGGAGGATTAGGAGCCAATTTACCGGAAGATGCGATCTATCCCTCTACAAACATTGACAGCAATGGTCAGCTACTAAATGGCAAATCGCGCTATGTCATCCATTTTGACAAAGACAAATTACCTCCTGTAAATGCATTTTGGTCTGTCACGATGTACGATGATCATCATTTCTTTGTTAAAAACCCGATCAACAGATACGCCATTGGCGATCGTGACCCTTTAAAATTTAATTCGGACGGATCACTCGATCTCTATCTGCAAAATCAAGCCCCCAATGATTCTCAGGTATCTAACTGGCTTCCCGCTCCGGAAGGAAATTTTAATCTTCTACTAAGACTTTACGCTCCCAAACCGGAAGCTTTAAACGGAACGTGGAAACCACCGCAAGTAAAAAAAATCGACTAACAATGCCTAATGCAGACCCGGCCCCCTTTATTACGGCCCCCTTTATAGGTTAGTGTAAAATTACATCAAGACCCTTTCTCCGAATGATATTTAAGAGGGTAAGGACAGCACCTGTAGGTTTTTTTAATCCTCTTTCCAATTGAGATATGTAACCGACCGTTAAGTTAAGATAACTTGCAAATGCTGCTTGACTGAGATGAGCTTCTTCTCTTATTGATCTAATTTCTTCGCTAGTCATTGAGTCGATAACTGGAAGTTTGTCTTTAAGATGACGCATAGTGATTTTTTCATGAGTTTTGTCGTCAAGAATGCCGATTTTATGCATACCTTTAGCTGTTTCTAAAAGTTCTTGAGTTATCCTGTTATGATTTTTTTTCATGTTTTATCTCCTTTAGTTCACCTTCAGTAAGAGAAAAATTAATTTGTTTCGCATCTGCATTAAGCCAACCATAAGCGATATCTTTCGCTGTTTCTAATTCATCTTCGCTAAGATTATCCTTTTCATTTTTTGCAAAACCAAGGATGAATACATATCGTTTTTTCAAGCGGACTGCAATTAACACTCGATATCCACTAGATCGACCTTGTCCTTCTCTTTTGACCCTCTGCTTTATAATATGACCGCCCAAATCAGCATCGATTAAACCTTTCTCCGCTCTTTCAACAGCTTCCATTAACGCGAAATCACTTATATTTTCCTTTTTCGTAAACTTTGAAAATACTTTGGTTTTGAAAACTCGCAAGACATCCTCTCCTTTAACTTAAATATAACACTATGAACTATAGTTTGTCAATGGATAATGCTCTATGCACTTAACACAGCATAGCAACAGAAAGATCGCGAGGGTTGGACCTGCGATCGAGCAAAACTCGCTCGGTGATTGCAGAATTCCAAACTCCCATCTCCGTCATTATACACCTAGGTGTTAGTGAACTGTCAAACTGTCAGGCCTGACCCTGGTTTTGACCCTGGTTTCTGGTTTCCCCTTTTATTTTCGTTTCCATTTGCCTCCACTTCCATTTCAAGATGACATTTGTGTTTATAATGATCGCGTGATAACCTCGGTCCTTTAAAAATGCAAAAGTGAGGAGAAACATATATGAACAATGAAATTGAATCATCTCAGCATATCGCTATATTTAAGGGTAAGAAAATTCGAAAAATCATTCATGACGATCAGTGGTATTTTTCGATAATTGACGTAATCGAACTCCTGACGGAAAGCGCCAATCCAAGAAGATATTGGTCAGATTTAAAGCGAAAACTTATTGAAAGTGAAGGGTTTAGTCAACTGTACGATAAAATCGTACAGTTGAAATTGGTTGCAAATGATGGAAAAATGAGAGAGACAGAAACAGCAAATACCGAAACCATGTTTCGAGTCATTCAGTCAATTCCTTCTCCAAAAGTTGAACCCTTTAAAAGATGGTTAGCTAAGGTGGGCTATGAACGTATCCAAGAAATTGAAGATCCCGAGCTTGCTTCTAAGAGAATACGTGCGGCTTACAAGGCTAAAGGATATCCGGATGATTGGATTGAGAAACGGATGCGTGGAATTGCGATCCGAGAGACGCTTACAAATGAGTGGGAACAAAGAAGCGTTAAAGAACAACGAGAGTATGCTATCTTAACGTCTGAAATATCTGAAGCCACTTTTGGTCTTAAACCTTCGGAACATAAAAAAATAAAAAGCCTCAAAAAAGAAAACCTTCGAGATCATATGACCGATTTGGAGTTGATTTTCACCATGTTAGGTGAAGCTTCAACTACAGAAATTGCTATATAACAAGATGCACAGGGGTTTAAAGAAAATAAAGAAGCTGCACGTGCAGGAGGAAAAATTGCAGGTGGTGCGAGAAAAGAACTTGAGACCAAAAGTGGTAGAAAGGTCGTCAGCTCATCGAATTTTCTTTCACATCAAATAGCTTTGGAGGTCTCAACAACAAAATCTATAAATTCGAAAGCAATAAAAAAAGATGGACCTTGAAAACAACAACACTGAAGACCTTATGACGAGAGTGTAAAACGAACTGTGTAAACTCATTTAGGCCTCCGCCACGTTTTTCCAT
>CAMFKA010000192.1 GCA_945957185.1 uncultured Chlamydiaceae bacterium
TAGCCGCATCCGCGGCATAGAACACACTTCACTCCAACCAGAAATAGCCACACTCACCTGGGCTATGATATTCCGTCCCTTTGGGACTTAACGCATATTTTATCAAGATAACAATTTTTACTTCGATGTTTGCCGCTAAGTCCCAAAGGGACGGAATATCATAGCCCAGGCCGCAGCGAAGCGGAGGCCTGGGTCAGATTCAGAAAAAACATCAGAGTCCTGTAAGGACGACATAAATGCTTAAGTTGATGTTATTTAAGCGCGCTTTACCTTGGTAATTAGCGTTAATTAAGCAGCGGCGGCTCCGCCAATTGTTGTGAAGAATAGTTTTGTTAATCCAAATCCTCCTGCTAGCAGCTGGTAAGTGCAACCAAGAACAAGTATAGCACCAACACCGGCAAAGGCTTTATTACAAAAGACATCCGGGCAGTGTGCAAAAATTTTGCAAACAGCTGTGCACATTTTATCTGCAAGTTTTAGAAGATTACCGCAAAGAGGGACAATCGTGTAGTCCAACACCGTTTTAACCGAAACGCCCACGAAAGTAGATAGGTAGTAATCATTATTTGGCTTGTTCGTTTTCTCTCTTTCGTAAGCTTTGAAGGTCGAATGGATTACGAAAACAAGAGAAGCAATCACACCTGCGCCGGGAAGGAAGTTGGTTGTTGCGATGCCATACAGAAGCGCACCACCTAAATCGTGACCAAAGTTTTCTGCTGCAATTTTATCACACCTTGACTGATTACCGATATCAACGATTGTGCGGATAGCCATTTCGATGGCAACAACACCGCTGAATGTGCGCAGTGCAATAACCGGGGAGTTTAGGCAGGCGGTTGCAAGAGTGCTAAGAGTCTGAGTTACATTGCTAATGGACATGATTGCTCCTTAATTGTTTGGAGTTTAGAAGGTTAACTTGGGGATTGTAACAGATAGTTTTATTTGCTGCAAATTGGGCATTGGGCAGGGGAATTGTCCAAATTTCCCTTGCGACAGGAACTGAAATCTAGTACAATTACTTTCTTTCAAAAGGTTGTTGTAGAGTGGCTGAATATAAGCGTACACCTCAAAATTACGACGGTTCCAAAGTGACGTCCCACCACATGTCAAACTTATTGCAGCATGTGATGTCGTCGATCGGAAACCGTTATGAGGTGCGTCCCGACCTTATCTTGGCAGCATGGCCGGGGGTTGTGGGGGCTCATATCGCGCTCAGCACCGAAGCGACAGCCTTTACTGATGGCATCTTACACGTGAAAGTGAGAAACTCAACACTTTATAGCCTACTCTCCAAGCATGAAAGAACGCGGCTTTTAGCTATATATAGAAGTCGATTTCCCTCCGTACCGATACGGGGAATAATGTTCAAAATGGGTTAGCGACCAAATCATTAAAAATTTAGGGTGATACATGACCAACGATACGCTCGAATCAGAAAATTCAGAAGAAACTCGCGTCGGAGGCGGCTCCGGCGAAAAGAAACAGAAACAGTACAACGCAAGTTCTATTACTGTTTTGGAGGGACTGCAAGCGGTGCGAGAGCGTCCGGGGATGTATATCGGCGATACCGGCGTCAATGGATTGCATCATTTGGTTTATGAAGTTGTCGACAACTGTATCGACGAAGCCATGGCAGGGCATTGCACCGCTATTTATGTCACTCTGCAAAAGGACGGTTCCGCAACAATCGAAGATAACGGCCGCGGAATCCCTATCGACAAGCACGAAAAAGAGTCTATCAAGCAAGGACGTGACGTTTCAGCCTTAGAGGTTGTGATGACCATCCTTCATGCCGGCGGAAAGTTCGATAAAGACACGTACAAAGTGTCCGGAGGTCTTCACGGGGTCGGAGTGTCATGCGTGAACGCGCTTTCCAAAAAAATGGTCGTCGAAGTCTATAAAGAAGGGAAAGTTTACGAAATCGAATTCGCTAAAGGGAAAGTTGTCAACCCTGTCCACATGATTGGGGAGACAACAAAACGTGGAACGCGAGTGACATTCTTCCCTGACGGCGAAATCATGGAAGTGACTCAATTTGATGCGAGCATCCTTTTGAATCGTTTAAGGGAGCTTGCTTTCTTGAATAAAGGAATCAATATCTACTTTATCGACGACAGAAGCGATGAGCGCGAAGAGACAAACTTCTGCTACCAAGGGGGTTTGAGGTCATTTGTTTCCTATCTCAACGAAAACAAAGGGACAGTTTTTCCCACGCCGATCTACTTCCACGGAGTGCGCGAAGGGCATAGCGGCCCCATCGAGTTCGAAGGTTCGATGCAATGGAATGACGGCTACACCGAAACCATTTATTCTTACGTCAACAACATCCCTACACGTCAAGGGGGAACTCACTTAACCGGTTTCTCAACGGCACTCACACGCGTCCTGAATACTTACATCAAAAATCACAACCTTCTCAAAAGCGACAAAATCTCCATTACCGGGGAAGACATGCGCGAAGGTCTTACTGCTGTCGTTTCTGTAAAAGTTCCTAATCCACAGTTTGAAGGGCAGACAAAGCAGCGTCTCGGCAATAGCGACGCGGGTTCTGTTGTGCAATCTATTGTTGGGGAGGAGCTGGCGACGTTTCTGTCGGAAAATCCGCAAATCGCAAAATCAATTGCCGATAAGGCGATTTTGGCTGCGCAGGCTCGCGAAGCGGCGAAGCGCGCTCGCGATCTGACTTTGCGTAAGTCGGCGCTCGATGGTGGACGTCTGCCGGGGAAATTAACAGACTGTCAAGAGAAAGATCCTAAATTGTGCGAGATCTATATCGTGGAAGGGGATTCTGCGGGTGGTTCTGCAAAAATGGGTCGCGATCGCCGCTTCCAGGCGATTTTGCCGATTCGCGGTAAAATCTTGAACGTCGAGAAAGCGCGGTTGGAGAAAATTCTACAAAACACGGAAGTGGGAACGATGATTTCGGCTCTAGGGTGCGGAATTGGACGGGAAAGCTTCAATTTGGAGAAGCTCCGTTACCATAAAATCATTATCATGACGGACGCCGACGTCGACGGAAGCCACATTAGAACTCTCTTGCTAACATTCTTTTATCGCCACATGCCTGCGCTTGTGGAAAACAACTACATTTACATTGCTCAACCTCCTCTCTACCGCGTAAGTCGTAAGAAAACGAGCCGCTACATCCATTCGGAAAAAGAGATGGATGAGTATCTTCGCGAGCTCGGAACAAGCGATATCAACATCGAACTTGCATCCAACAAAAAAGTGTTGCCGAAAGAGGAGTTTAACGATCTGATCCAAACGATTTTGGAACTCGAGTCCATGATCGGCCGTGTCGAACGGAAAGGGATCGCTTTTAGAGAGTTTTTGGAAAGCAAAAATGCGCAGGGAGTTCTTCCTCGCTACTCTGTTAACATGCTTGACGGCTCCCACTTCGCTTACACTCTCGAAGAGTTGGAAACCTTCCGCCAAGAAGATGAAAAAGCGCAGCGAAAGCAACACGAACAAACTCTTGCAGCAATTCCTGAAGGGGAACTGACGGAAGAGATGAAAGAGTTTGTCGCAAAACGATTGAACTTCGTTGAAATTTATGAAGAGGAGTCT
>CAMFKA010000193.1 GCA_945957185.1 uncultured Chlamydiaceae bacterium
ACGAGATAGGCTCCGGTCTCGTGGGCTCGGAGATGTGTATAAGAGACAGATCGCGCACATAACGCGGCGACGACACCGATCAAAAGGCTGAGGCAGAGGCTTGCAATAGAGATTCCAATGGTAATGAGCCACCCATGAAAAAAGAGGCTGCGATACTCCCAGACGTTCTCCCAATCCATTTTGGTGTCGATCACAAAAAAAGTGAGGTACACACCAAGAACAAAAAGCAAAAACAGCGCGATCGCTCTACTCGGTCTCATAACTATTCACTTTGGCGACCTGTTTCTCAAACCATCCCTTCGCTTTGTACTCGAGAATAAACGCATTGACCTGTTTCAGCAAATCGGTGTCATTTTTTCGCAGACCTATTGCCCAGTTTTCGACTGCGAAGGGCGTAAGAAGTGCACGAGTAGACTCTGGATGCTTTTTAAAATGCCTTTCGATAGAAAATTGATCGTAAATAAATGCGTCTGCCTTTCCTTGCACCACTTCCAGCACGCAAAGAGACTCTTTATCCAACACGCGCACCGTAGCATTTTGCAAATGCTTCATCGCATACATCTCGCCGGTGGTTCCGGCTTTTACCACGATAACTACACCGGAGCGATTTGCTTGGTCGATATTTTGGATAGATGATTTGATGTTGACTAAAAGGCATAACCCGGTAGTTAGATAAGGTTCGGAAAAGGCGATCGACCGCTCTCTTTGTTCGTTAGCTGTTAAAGAGGAGATGATGAGATCGATTTTTCCACTATTGAGAGAAGGAACCAGACCTACGTAGGCGATATTTTCTATGACAACTTCGCGATCAAGGTATTTTCCTAGTTCGTTTGCAATATCGACGCTTAGTCCGCAAGGTTTTCCATCTTTGCAAATCGTTTCAAAAGGGGGGTATGAGAGCTCCATTCCAACGCGAAGCGGAGCTGCCGCACTCAAATGGAAGTTTGCTAACAAAGCACAAAAATAGAGGAAAAATGAAATTATTCGCATGTAACAAAGATTATATGTTTAAAACTAAAAATGCAAGGTAGGTGGTCTTGTTGCATAATTAATCACCACTGAGCCACTGAGATCGCAGAGGGTTTATGAGGAATATGAGAGTGATCATATCATTCAATTATCGTTTCATCGTTGACATAAGGTTCGAGAAAAAACTCTACTGAAATTAAGTTTTCATTTGCGTCACGTATCTTGAACTCTTCCCAGCTCATTCCTCCTCTGTGATCTCAGTGGCTCAGTGGTGATTTATGCGGCAAGACTCAGCATCACCCTCCGCCGGGACCGAAAACGGGATCAATATCCGGAGTCACGGAAAGCGTGGGATGCACTTTATTGCGCAGCACTTGTTGGATGTACGACAAAGTGGTTCCTATCGAAGAGTAACACGACGTACATGCTCCTTGGTAAGCGATCACAACTTCTTTATCATTCAACAAATTAATCACCTCTACTCCACCCGCATCGAGTGCGATATAAGGCCTGACATCTTGGTTGAGCACCTCTTCAATCACGGCAATTTTTTGCTTAAGCGTGAGCTCCTCCCATCCGGGATACCCCCCTTCCACAACTTCTCCGGGCCCTGTCGGTACAGGCGGCGCTACATACGTTGATGCCAAAGGGATTCCTGCACACTGCTCAGCAGCGTTTTCTATTGCCCCCAATACCAAATTCAGATGGGGATAAGTTTCTTTAGGGAATGCGGGTTCATCCGAACGGTCACGCAGGCTTCTATCTAACAGCTCGGCGTTGATCCGTTTTGATTGATCGTAATTTTTTCCAATTAGCAAATCGCAAACAGCTTCGGCAGCACCTATCAAGGCTGACTGACCAAAAAGCTGAAATTTTGCATCGACGATGACGCCATCTTCCTTATCGACAAGCCAGTAGAGAGTCACAGCATTTCCCTCTTCGATGTGCCCTTCCGAGCCAACGGCAAGTTTCATTCCTCTTGCTTCCGCCTCTGCTTCCAAAAAAATTCCGGCATTGCGAGGAGATTCAATTTTCTGATTCAGTTTTTTGCTGTAACGCGCCCACGGAAATGGTTCAATTAATCTTGTTAAAGACATGTCTCACCTCCTGTTGAGGTGTACGCCATTTTAGATAGCTGTTTTGCGCAGTCGACGACAATTTCAATGGCGCGGTCGATCTCCTCTTCTGTAGTATCTCTAGACAAACTAAAACTCACTCCTGTATTCGCAAGATTTTGCGGAATCCCTCCACCCATAAGCACAAGAGAAATTTGTTGGAAAGATCCTCCCCCAATGCTTGCATAAACACCTTTCCGATTTAACGCATGAAGCATCGCTTCATTCGAAATTCCTGGAAATCCGATTGCAGAGACTGTAGGAAGCCTCTCACTCTCTTTATAGAAGATAACAGCATCGGGGAAGCCTTTTTGAATTCCACTTTCAAGCTTATCTCTCAGGCGTGCGCCTTCGGTGCACAAAAGATCTCTCGCTTCGTTACACTCTTCTAAAGCTTTTGCTAGCCCCACTAACCCGGCAACATTTAATGCTCCGCTGCGACGCCCTCCCTGCTCGATCCCCCCGATGATGTGTTGAACGCAAGGAGCTCCCTGCTTCACCCACAAGGCTCCGATTCCTTTTGGAGCGTGGAGCTGCTCTCCGTTAAACGTCAGGTATTGCGCACCGATTTGATCGGGATGGAGATATAATTTCCCAATAACGTGAGTGGCATCCAAATGCAGCAACGCGCCTCGTTCCTGGCACAATTCTGCAATTTCCGCGACGGGGTTGATGACGCCGGTCAAGCCGTTTGCCCACGATAATGACACGAAACAGGTTCTTGGATTCATTTTATCGGCGATCGCTTTTGCGGTCACTCTTCCTGTCGAGTCCGCATACGCCATTTTCCCTACACAGCTCATTTGTTCGATTCGGGAAACGGTCATTAGCGACGCAGCTTCATCGATATTGGAAGTGATAAACTGATTTTTCCCCGTCCGCATAGCGTTTTCATGATAGGCCGAAAAAAATGCCTGATTAACCGCTTCGGTTCCGCAAGAGGTTAAGATGATGTCGTCTTGTTCGCTGACATCTAAAGTTTTATAAATCGTTTTGTAAGCATCCTGTACATCGTTGTAGAGCTGCTGCCCTTTCTGATGTGGTGCCGAATAGTTTCCCCACTTCTCAGAAAAAAATGGGGTCATCTTTTTGATTACAGAGGGTGAGGGTTTTGCAGCAAATTGATTGTCTAAATAAATTTCTACCGGCATAGCTTCCGTCGGTGTTGATAAAGTGGATATTGTACTCGGCTTTGTACATTTTTTGAACTCATATTTGCAAAGCCAAGTTATAACAGCCTTGTTGCATAATTAACCACTGAGCCAGTGAGATCACAGAGGGTTTCTGAGGGATATGAGAGTGATCATATCATTCAATTACCGTTTCATTGTTGACATAAGGTTCGAGAAAAAACTCTACTGAAATAAAGTTTTCATTTGCGTTATGTACCTTAAATCCTCTCCAGCTCATTCCTCCTCTGTGATCTCAGTGGCTCAGTGGTGATTAATTATGCAACAAGACC
>CAMFKA010000194.1 GCA_945957185.1 uncultured Chlamydiaceae bacterium
CGCTGAGATTGTTTCAAAAAAGATATGTGTAAAAATGAGTCAGAAATCTTCATTTTCCGAAAAAATTGCTTTCCAACCAGAAATAGCCACACTCGCCTGAGCTTCCATATGGAGGATTGACTGCCCTCGCATCCAATGCGGACTTCAAGGAAGCCGAAAGAACAGTAAGCTTAACTTTCTTGCTTTCTTCCATTTTCTTCTGGAATAAGTTCCAATTTTAAGCTAAAATGTCACTTTTATACTCTAATTAGGTCTGACGCATGCAAGAAATTCTTTTGAATATCGAGAGCAAGGAGATCCGCTTTGCCTTGTTAATTAACGGACAACTCCACGACCTGATCGTCGAGCGAAAAAAAGAACGGCAACTGACCGGAAACATCTACCGCGGACGCGTTACAAACACCCTGCAAAACATTCAATCCGCTTTCGTCGATATCAACGAAGGGATGAACGGCTTTATCCACATCTCCGATATCGTCGAAAACACACGCAAATTTAAAGAACTGTTCGATATGGACTTCGATATGGAAGATCAACCCGAAGAGGAAGAGAAGCCGAACGTCGAGATCGATCAAGTGATGAAAGTGGATCAACCTGTGCTGGTCCAGGTGGTAAAAGAGCCTATCGGCACAAAAGGAGCGCGATTAACTTCGAACGTCTCCATTGCCGGCCGCTACCTTGTCCTCCTCCCCAACTCGTCCCACCGCGGTGTTTCCCGAAAAATCGAAGACCGCGCTTCTCGCGAGCGCCTAAAGAAATTGATCCGCGCATTCGAAATGCCTAACGATATGGGACTGATCTGCAGAACGGCGAGCAGCCTGGCAACGCAAGAGATGCTGATCGAAGAGGCTCACGACCTGCTGAACTCGTGGCAGCAGATTATGGAGAACTTCCACAAATCAACCGATCCGACACTGCTGTTTACTGAGTCTGACCTGATCAAACGCGCCCTGCTGATGGCTATCGACAAGCGGATGGACAGAATTCTTGTCGACGAGTACAACACCTACCAAACGATTAAGCAGATGTATGGCCGTTACGCAAACGAGCACGCTCTGCGCATCGAATACTACCGCGATAAGACTCCGATGTTCGAACGCTTCAATGTGGAACGGGAAATCGAAAAGTCCCTTCGCCGCAAAATCTGGCTTGGCAGCGGCGGATATCTATTTTTCGAGCGCACGGAAGCGATGTACACGATCGACGTCAACTCGGGAAGAAGCTCGAACGCAAAAGGTGATGTCGAAGAATCCCTCGTCCGTATCAACTTAGAAGCTGCGGAAGAGATCGCGCGGCAATTGCGCCTCCGCAATATTGGCGGATTGATTATCTGCGACTTTATCGACATGCGCCTGCGCAAGAACCAGCGTCGCGTGTTGGAGAAGCTGAAAGATTGCATGAAAGACGATTCGGCAAAATGTACCATCCTGGGAATGAGCGAATTCGGCCTGATCGAAATGACTCGTCAACGGAATCGGGAGTCTTTGGTACAAACGATCTTCACAAGCTGCCCCTACTGCACCGGTAGCGGCTTGATTAAATCGTACGAGAGCATGTCGATCGAGATTGAACGTTTTCTGAAAAAGGTGATCCACTGCGCGCAACAGTTTGCTATCAAACTAGTTGTCCATCCGGAATTGGATCACTACCTCCGACATGTCGACAGGTCTTTTTTAGCGAAAATTGCAAACGAAAACAATGCGTCGCTCGAGTTTGGAGTGGATGATTCTCTACACCTGAACGACTATGTCTTCTATTCTACCACCACGAACAAACGGATTGAAGTATAAGAGATATGCAGTATCTACAAGCGCTTGATGAGGCTATTTTCCAAAATAAGCTCCCGCAGGAACTAGGGGAAATCGTAAGGGATTACGCCTTTTCTTATATGAGGGGTATTCAACAAGCGCAAGGGGATCTGAAAAAAGCGGACGAAATTCTAAAACGTCACTTGGGATATGTTATCGAGCAGTGCAAAGCTCCTTACATTTTCCCCTCTTATCATGTCGCACACCGCTCCCCTATCGATTACACGCAATTTGGAATCGATTTTATGGAACCGCTGGTGATGAAAGAAAAAAGCTTGGTCAAAAATTTGGAACGGGTCGATGACATTGATCGGCAGCTCAAAGCGGGCGAAAATGTCATCCTTTTCGGCAATCACCAGATCGAGCCGGATCCGCAGGCGATCATCATCATGCTGAAGGATACGCATCCGGAAGTAGCTGAAAAGATGATCTTCGTCGCCGGACACCGCGTGACAACAGATCCTTTCGGCATCCCTTTCAGCTTGGGTTGCAACCTTTTGTGCATCTACTCCAAAAAGCATATCGAAAATCCGCCGGAGAAGAAGGAAGAGAAGCTTCTTTACAACCAGAAGACGATGAGTGCGATGAAAGAGCTGCTATCCGAAGGGGGGCATTGCATCTACGTGGCTCCTAACGGAGGACGAGACCGCCCCAACGAGCATGGCGAGTTGATTCCTGCCGATTTTGATCCTCGCAGCATCGAGATGTTCCGCTTGATGGCGAAGCAGGCGCATCGCCCCACTCACTTTTACCCTTTGGCGCTCTCCACACATGGATTGATGCCTCCGCCGCCCCGCAGTTTTGATAAACTGGCGGAACCGCGCACCTCTAATTACACTCCGGTACGAATTTGTTTTGGAGAAGAGCTATTCCTCGAAAACATGCCCGGATTGGAAGGGTTGGACAAGCATCAATGCCGCGAGGTGCGTGCAAAAGAGATCTGGGGAATTGTTAATCGCGACTATCGGTCGCTTCTAGAAAACCAATAACGTTGAAGATTTTATGTACAAAATTTTGATTGCCCTTCTTCTTTCTACTTCGCTACAGGGTGCTTACACAGAAATCCCCGACAACAGTAAAATTGCGAAGTTGTCACCTGAGTTTGCGGAAGTAAAAACAAAGAAAATTCAGTTGGAAAATGGTTTGAAAGCGATAGTGGTGTCAGATCCTCTGTTGCAAAAATCTGGGGCTGCATTAGCTGTCAACGTAGGTTCTTGGGACGAGCCGAAGGATCATCCGGGGTTGGCGCATTTTACGGAACATATGCTCTTTATGGGCACAAAGAAGTACCCCGACGAAAGCGAATATGACAGATATCTATCGGAACATGGGGGCACGTCAAACGCGTATACTGCCGACGATCTCACTTCCTACATGTTTGTTGTGGATCACGAGCACTTTGCGGGAGCTCTCGATCGTTTTTCTCAGTTCTTTAAAGAGCCGCTATTCGACCCTTCCTCTGTCGAGCGAGAATTGAAAGCTATCGACCAGGAATACGCTAAAAATCTTGTCGACGATGACTTTCAAGAGTACTACCTGTTAAAGTCATTGGGGTTGGCAGAGCACCCTTTCAGTCGTTTCGGAATGGGAAATATCGAATCGCTCAAAAACAGCTCGCGCGACGATCTCATTGCATGGTATCAGTCTCATTACAGTTCGGACCAGATGTATTTGCTCGTGTATTCGAAGCTTCCTTTGGAGCAGTCGATTGCCCTTGTAGAGCAAGATTTCAGCGC
>CAMFKA010000195.1 GCA_945957185.1 uncultured Chlamydiaceae bacterium
CTCCGCGTCCCTGCGTCCCCGCGTCTCCGCGTTGTCTTGCTATCGTTCCTTGAATTTGGGCAAGGGCAGGGGCAAGGGCAAGGGCAGGGGTTTTGGGAGTTGACGTTTGAGCTCACACCCACTTGCGGGCTAATATCGCAGTCTGCAGACGAGTAATCGAGACTAAATCCCCTTTCTCATTTTCAATCGCTATCTCCCACAACTGCGACGTCTTCCCTAAATGGACCGGTCTTGCCGTTCCGATCAACTTTTCGCCGGCGACAGCTTTTTTGACGTGGTTCGTATGGATGCTTTGCCCTGCACAGTAGTGCGTTGTTTGCTCGATACACATATTCCCCGCGATGCTGCCAACGCTTTCGGCCAAAACGCACGACGCTCCGCCATGTAAAATTCCAAACGGTTGCATGACGCGGTGATCCACTAACATGCCGGCGCGAACAAAATCGTCTCCCACTTCGGTATATTGGATGCCGACCCAAGGATCCATTGTGTCTTTAATCATTGTATTGATCTGTTCTACTGACATGGGGCTCTTCCAAATCGCCATTTTTCACCACCTTTACAAAAGGGTTTACTTTCTAACCAATATGATTTATTCTATGTTATAAACTCAAAACCATATTTGCACAATGGACAAAAAGAACACCCCTCAAAACGACTCCACAACCAACTACGTCAGGCAATTTAGAGGAATTGTCGAATTTGAGCGAAGGTTGAAAGAGATCGAGAGCACATATCAAAAAATGTCTTTAGATCTGGCGAAGCTCGAGAGTAAGATCAATTCATATATTTAAGGCCGGTAAGGACGTTTTATGCAAAACAATTGTAAAGCACTCTATAACTCGCTAAGACTGAATTGGCTGCTAACTCCAACCCTCGATGTCGAGCCTTGGCAAGTGGAAAACTACCGCACTCTGAGCTGGGAAACTCTCTGGGAGCAGCTGCGTGCCCACGACTTGCGCCTTTCAAAAGAAACTTTTATGGCTCTTGCCGAAGATTACGACACTCCGGAAGAGTGTGCCGATGATCTCGTCGCCGACCTGGATGCCGACCAGAAAACTGAAGACCAAATCTTTCTTCTCATTTTCGAATTGTGGAGACGCTTGATCCCCAATAAGCCTGCATTGTCTATTTTCTGCGACGAACTCGATTACCACATCCATCTCTTCGACGAAGGCTCTCATGACGACCAAATTCTCCAAGACCTTCTGGGAAATTTAAAAGAAATATTAGACGAAAATGTCGACGAAGGGACCGACCCTGCCGACGCTTACGATACCGTCTCTCAGTTTTTCGCTAACGATATCTCCAGCTTCCTTTACGACTACATTTCGTTGCAGATTGACGAAGGCAACGCCTCTTTTGCTTCCGAGCTGATCGATTATTTTTACGACTACGTTCCGGATCTAAAATGGTTCGATTTCTTGCGAGCCAAAATTTCCGCCTCCACGGATGCTCAGCTCGCCAACGACCAAATCCATCAGATTGTGGACGAGTGGCGCTCAGATGAAGACCTCGACTTCAATTTTGAAATGCTCGAATTCCTTACTCAATTCGGCGATGTCAAACTCTTTAGCCACGTCGTTAAGGATACTATCCCTCTTCTCGAAACAGAAGAGGATTACCAAGACCTCCTTGCTATCTGCGTCCGCTACTTCCACTTCCTCGACAAAGAATCGCTCGAGCAAAAAGTCGAAAAATTACTCAAAACAAGACAATCGATCCCTCTTGACCAACCTTTTAATCGCAATGACCCTCAATTCGTTGATGTAATCAAATCCCTAGAAATGTGAACGGAGCACTATGACTGAAGCTACGCAAAAAACCGCAATTACTCCCACACGCAAACAAGACTACCCCGAGTGGTTCCAACAGGTGATCAAAGCTGCAGATATGGCCGAAACGTCAGCTGTGCGCGGATGCATGGTCATCAAACCTTGGGGTTATGGGATCTGGGAAAACATTCAACGACAGCTCGACGATAGAATCAAAGCGACGGGTCACGAAAACGCCTACTTCCCTCTCTTTATTCCTCTCAGCTTCCTCCAAAAAGAGGCCGAACACGTCGAAGGGTTCGCTAAAGAGTGCGCTATCGTCACTCACCACCGTTTGGAAGAGAAAAATGGGAAACTAGTGCCCGCAGGAGAGCTTGACGAACCTTTAATCGTACGTCCCACCTCCGAAACGATCATCGGTGAGTCGTACGCCCGTTGGGTGGAGTCTTATCGCGACCTGCCTCTTCTGATCAATCAATGGGCTAACGTCGTTCGCTGGGAAATGCGTCCTCGCATCTTTCTTAGGACCACGGAATTTCTATGGCAAGAGGGACATACTGTCCACGCCACTGCAGAGGAAGCTCAAGAAGAGACGTTAAAAATTTTGGAACTCTATCGCGATTTCATGGAAAATACGCTTGCGATTCCTGTCATCATCGGAGAGAAATCCCCCGGACAACGATTCCCCGGTGCTGTAAACACCTACACGTTAGAAGCGATGATGCAAGACCGTAAAGCCCTCCAAGCGGGAACATCTCACTATTTGGGTCAAAACTTTGCTAAAGGCTCCGGCATCAAATTCAGCAATAAAGACGGAAAAGTAGAGTACGCTTACACCACATCGTGGGGAGTGACGACTAGGATGATCGGTGCTATGGTCATGTGCCACGGCGACGATGACGGCCTTCGCCTTCCCCCAAAGATTGCTCACAAACAAGTAGTTATCATCCCTGTCATTCCTAAACCTGAATTGGAAGCTGATGTCCTGGCCTACGCGGAAGAGATTGCAGCAATATTACGGGGTGTCACATACAACGGCCGCCCCATTGCCGTCCATGTCGACAAAAGAGACCGCCGCGGTGGAGAAAAGACGTGGGAGTGGATCAAAAAAGGTGTTCCTGTGCGCATTGAAGTGGGACCTCGCGATCTTGAAGGCCGCGTGATGATGGCAGCACGTCGCGACCACGACCATAAAGCAAAAGTCAAATTCGCTGTAGACGATTTAAAAGATGCTATTACTCCTCTATTGGATGAAATCCAAAATAACTACTACAACGAAGCGAAAGCGTACCGCGATGCGAACATCTGCCGCAATGTCACAAATTTTGAAGAGATGAGAGAGTATTTCACTCCTAAATCTAGTGACAAGCCCGAAATTCATGGTGGCTTTGTTCTGGCAAAGTGGTGCGGGGATAAAGAGACGGAAGCGATGCTGGACGAATTGAAAATTACCATTCGATGCCTTCCGGTCAATCAGAGTGGGACGGAAGGGAAGTGTATTCTGACAGGTAAGCCCGCGACTATTGACGCAGTCTTTGCTAAGTCGTACTAAAACACACACCTTCCTTATCCAAATTCAAGGAACAAGAGCAAGATAACGCGGAGACGGGGTGACGAAGGTACGCGTATAAAATTGACATAAGAACCCCATTTTCCAGGAAAAAAGTCATTAGTAAATTATTTTAAAAAACAAAAAAAAATAAG
>CAMFKA010000196.1 GCA_945957185.1 uncultured Chlamydiaceae bacterium
ACAAGTCGATGCAAAGGAAAGCGGCGACAAGTCGCACGCACTCCAAATTTATTCGGGCTCCATTAGAATCCTTTCACGAAACAAACATTCAGCCAAGAGTGGCTGTGTTCACCCGGGGGAGGCTTGTCTGTGGGTGCAGTAGACGAAATAGAGAGCGTTCACCCAGCTAAGGCCTGCACTAAGAGCGGTGCCGGGGTTGGCTGCTGAGACGATAAAGATAGCCTGCAGTGCAACGAAACGGATGACTCCATCTTTAGCTAGCATCACTTTTTTCTCCAAAGAGTCGTTGTCGTTCTCTTCTCGTTGAGCTTCATACCAAATCTCTTTGTCCACGACTATCTCATCGCCTAATAGCTTTTGGTTTACCCATAAATCGGTAAATCGGGACATCCCTGAAAAAACAAGAGATGATGTCGCAAAGACTCGCATAGAGAGATAAAAAGCAACCATCCAATGAGGGAATCCTGCTAACGCGACTAAAGAGACGACAGCGCCGCCTGCAATCAAGACGATATCCACAAATTTATAGTAAGTCTTGATGGCTGTTAAAAGCGTGCCTAAAGGGTTTTTGTTTTGGAGAAATTGAACTGTGTAGCGTCCGGATCGGTTCAGGCTTGAAATCGTACTTCCTTCATAAAGCCATAACACCCCTGAGTAACTTAAACAAACTCGCGATCCATGAGCAAGAACCTGCGGAAAAGATGTAAACACTTTTTCTGCAAAAATACAGGTGTAGAACAGAAGGTTGCGGTAGCTTGCTACTAAAGGTCTTGTTTTCGGGTTTTGGTAAGCGCGCCAAACACTACTGAAGCAAGATGGGGTGCAAGTTGTCAGACAAACGGTCGCCATAGACATAGCCATAATCTTTTAGATAGTGAGTGAGGGGGTCGGTTTCTTTGTGAATATAGACGCTTTTGGAGCCTCCATAAACGACTAATAAAAAGCTCTGATTGCGTAAAGCCGATAAGTCGGCCAAGGGGAGAGGGGTGCCCGGTTTGACGAACAGCACATGCCCTGCATTGAAGGGGAAGATAGAGGGGTTTTCATCAGTGATCCCTGCATCCAAGGCGATAAAAGCTCCGGCGACGATTCCTTGTACAGGAATGATGTCTTCGAGAGTGGAGACAGTTCCCCAGTCAAAGCCCGGCGGTATCCATTGATCCAATGCTAGGCGCAGTGATTTTTCTCGGACTAAGCCGGCAGCGATAGAGGCAAAATTGCGGTTAGCACACTGCTTTTTGATTTCCGGATGATTGCGCCATAGATCGCGCCCGTTTGTGTAAAGACGGATGGGTTTTTCGTGCGTCAGGCGCTCGGGAAATTGATTGATTCTGCTGCCGATTTGTTGGCGGATTGCTTTTGCGAGTTTTTCAAGGTTTTCCTGGGAGATGAGCTCCTCAAATTCGATATAGCCTTCTTTGTCGAAAAAATCGTGATGTTCCTTGGCGAGAGCAAATTTCATGATATGGAAATCCCTTAGTTTAGTGTGAAGGATGATAACAGAAGGGGAAAAGAAATCCAAGCAAATTTTTGGCCTCACCAATAGTAAATTAAAATATTTAGTTTAATTTTAAATTAATTTGTACGAATTGATTGTTTATTAAATTAATGTTATAATTAGGGTTGAAGATAATTTAAATTATTTATTTAACTTGGTTTGTTTATGTCCAGCATTTCAGGTGGAATGCCCAACTACAATAGAACTTCCCAGTACTCCCCGGAGAAACTGTACGAAATTTCAACTCGCATCGATAAATACGGAGAGTCTCGCCTATCCCTCAGATTGGGAAAAACAATGAAGGGCAATTACATTTACCAATTTAAAAATCACGTCACAGGTGAGATTTATGTTGGTGAATCGCGTCGTTTGAATGGTCGAGTTTCATCCCACCTATCAACGGCGAATCGAGTGGGAAAGTCTAGTGCAAAGAAGACAGCTCAGCGCTTATACACTGAGTTAAAAGCTCATCCGGAATGGTTCACTTTTGGGTTTCTTAAGGTGGAGGAGTCTCCTCGAGAAATAGAAAAAAAAGCCATTCATCATTATGGAAAAAAGAAGTCCGAACCGCTCTATAACCTTAACGGGGGAGGAGGAGGTCCTGCGACGACTGCGCCTTCGAAGAAGTCAACAGCCGTCGTTAAATCCCTGACGCAAGACTTTGAGAATATGCTAAATCTTTAAGGGGTTGTATACGGCATATCTAGCTCTATTTTCAGGTTTTTCAGATAAAAGTTGTCGCCATGTGTTGGCATTAACATGTGGGATAAATGGCCTACAATGATTTTGCAGTGCAAAATATGATATTCTATACACAGTCTCGCCTTGCGTTACGGAAGAGTCTTCTGCAGGATCGAGATAATAGACAAAATTATTCAATCCTTCTTTTTCAGCACCTACCAAAACAATAGCGTGGTCGTTGCTCTGGCTAGTGCATCGAGCGGATTCTGGGAGGCTGTTGATTTTTCTTTTTTCACCTAAAAGTTCTAAAACTTTTGGAATAGGTTTTTCGAACTGTTTGTAACATTCCATCGGGTGATGTGTTCTGTTCCCACGATGTATATAGAACGATAAACCAAATTTTCCGGTCACCATGAGTGGTCCGCGTCCGGTTAACTCATCATAAAATTGGTTAAAGTTGTCTTTTGGAGTCCATGAAGAGAATGCGCATTTGAATCTTTTTACCGCCAATGCCTCAACAAAGTAGGAATGGACGGTGTGTTGTACTTGTTGAGTGAGTCTATCCCACTCTCTGAATGCCGTGGTTGTATCTGCAAAACTTAATGCTCGATATGCCCAGAGCTTTAGTCCGCTCACTTTTAAGGTTGTAAAAAGTTGCAATTGGATGTCATTTTTTGCTTTGTAGATCTCTTCAGGACCCAAAGACAGAGCTTTACCATCAGTTTCAATTTGATCTAGATCTCTTCGGTAACGAGAAAAATGCAATTCCAACAATCTTTCATTCCATTGCTCTTCTGTATGGTGTTTTCCAATTCTCTGATTCCATCGGAGGATTTGGAGAGCAAATTGAAGGCTGTGGCCTTTTTTATGTCCTTTTCTGTCTACAAATGGTCTAGGAGAGGTGTCTGAGGAGTCAGTTCGGGAACCTAATCTTCCCAGAGGTGGAACGCAAATAAATAGTCTGTCTTGTGAAATTGATGAAGCCATAAGAACCTTGAAAGTTTTAAATTTTGGTTCAAAATAACTTCAATTTCATTATTCGTCAACATCCCAATGGTGTCAACTTAAGGAAAATCTGAAGGAAAATTGCAGCTAGAGCGTGTAGCGCGACTGATTTTATAGCCCATTGCGACGTAGGAGCTGTGGGTTAGACGAATCTTTCTTTAGAGCCCTTCAAGGGGCGACTGATGAATTCATCAGTCGCCCCTTGAAGGGCTCTACGTTCTATTTTACATTACACCCACAGCTCCTACGTCGCAGTGGGCTATAAAATCAGTCGCGCTAGGCGCTCTA
>CAMFKA010000197.1 GCA_945957185.1 uncultured Chlamydiaceae bacterium
GCCCAGGTTGGAGTGAGCACAGCGAACGGAAACCTGGGTAAAGAAAAAAATAAAGTCGAGGCCTGCAAGGCCGGCATAAAAAATGGGTAATGATTAGCCCCATATCTGGTGCAAACTTTGAGATAGAACAACGAATGGATATTTGGGCAAGGGCAGGGGCAAGGGCAAGGGTGAAGTTACTGCCCAGCATCTGGTGTGGGCTCTGAGGGGGGAGCGAACTTATTATAAACGTCGAATTCCAAAACCCTGGACTCGATGCCGCCATTAAAGATCTTATGGCGTCGTTTTGCTGCTAGACCCACTTCTTTTGCCAAGTCCGGACTGCCGGTCAAAATCAAGCCGACAGCAGGTTTTGAACACTTCCTTTTCATAAAATGTCCGAGCTCGCGATACACGGCTTTCAGATCGACTTTGTCGTTCAAACGTACGCCATAGGGTGGGTTTGTAACAATAGCTTTGGGTTGGGGATCGGGTTCGTAGGTCACAAAGTCAGCAACGCTCACTTTAACTTGCTTTTCGAAACCGGAGGCTCTCAAATTCGCTTTCGCTGCCGTGACAGCTTTAGGGTCGATATCGATTCCGAAAATCAAACCTGAATCCAAAGAAATCCGTTGATCATCCGCTTCGTTTTTGACTCGCAGCCATGCCAACGAATCGAATTTGGGGTGCAGCATAAACCCCCATTTCTTTCTCAAATATCCCGGAGGCGTTTTTGTTGCCATCAATGCAGCTTCAATTAGAAATGTTCCGGAGCCGCAGCAGGGATCAAGAAGAGGGAATTCCCATGGTGCCATCAGCAAGATTGCGGCAGCAAGAGATTCTTGGAGTGGCGCTGCAACAGCTTCTTGGCGGTAGCCTCGTTTATAAAGGGGGGTTCCTGAAGTGTCGAAGCTGATCACGCCTTTCCGTTGATGGATGAATAAATTGATTTGCACATCCGGTTCTTTGGTGTCGACGTCGGGGCGAGTGCCTCTTTTTTCTCGAATGGTATCGCAGATGGCGTCTTTTAATACTTGTACCGCATAGAGGCTGTTGCGTATTCCCGGGTGGCTGACGTTGCCGTCGATAGCAAAGGTTTTGCCTCGTGGGATCAGTTCAGACCAGTTGATTTTCATCCCATTTTGGTAGATGCTCTCTTTGTTGTAGCAATTAAACCGCTGAATGGGCAGCAGCACGCGGCTAGCGACCCTGCTGCAGTAATTGATTTTGTAGATGGCGTCGAAGTTGTTGACGTTGACGTAGACACCGCCAAAGCCTTTGTCGGTTTCGGTAAACCCGAGGCTTGCCAGCTCTTTAAATAAAATTTCTTCGAGCCCTTGCCCGCAAGTCACAAATAGTTCCATCTCAAGACCGTTTCTAATTATGTAAAAATAGGATGACATCACCGTCGTGGACGATGTATTCTCGTCCTTCCGCTCTGGCTTTTCCGGCGTCTTTTGCTCCTACGCGCCCATTGCAGGCAAGAAAATCGTCGTAGCCGACAACTTCTGCACGAATGAACCCTTTGGAGATGTCCGTATGAATTTTTCCGGCAGCATCGACAGCATTGGTGCCGCGTGTAATCGTCCAGGCGCGTGTTTCGATCTCACCGGTGGTCAAATAAGTGATCAAGTCCAGCATGTGGAACGACTCGCGAGCAAGTCTTTGCAGGCCGGACTCTTTCAAACCGAGGCTTTCAAGAAACTCTTGACGCTCTGCGCCGGATAACTGAGCAATTTCAGCTTCCAATTTTGCGCAGATAGGGATGACTGTACTGCCCTCTTTTGCCGCGTATTCGCGAACTTTTTGTACGTATTCGTTGTCTAGAGAGGGAAGGAACTCTTCGCTAACGTTCGCGACGTAAAGCACCTTTTTTGCTGTGAGGAAGGGGTAAGGTTGGAGAACTTCTTTCTCTTCTTCGGTCAACTCAAGTAGTCGAACAGGGAGGTTTTTGTCTAGGTGGTGCTTCACTTTCTCGAGAGCTTGAAGTAGAGGAAGAAACTCCTTTTTCCCTTTCGCTTGTTTTTCTACCTTGCTGTAGGCATTTTCGGCAGCCTGTAAATCAGACAGAACAAGCTCGAGGTTAATCACTTCGATATCTTCGATAGGATCGACTTTTCCTGAGACGTGAACGATGTCATCGGAGTCGAAGCAGCGGACAACTTGAACGATAGCATCCGTATCGCGGATGTTGGTAAGGAATTTGTTGCCAAGACCTTCTCCCTTTGAGGCTCCTTTAACTAGGCCGGCGATATCGACAAAAGTGGTGGTAGCGTAGACTAATTTTTTGCTCTTGGAAATGTCCGATAATTTTTGCAAGCGAGGGTCGTAGACCTCTACGATTCCGACGTTGGGTTCGATGGTACAGAAAGGGTAGTTTGATGCCTCTGCGGCATTGGATGTTAACGCGTTAAAGAGTGTCGATTTGCCTACGTTGGGTAACCCAACGATTCCGCAGCTTAGTCCGGCCATATTGTAATCCTACTAAAAAATTAGATAGCACAATCATAGCCGGAAAAAGGATAAGCCGCAATCGAAATGTCACTTTCGGTATGGTTCGTATGACATTTGACCGCTTATCTTGCGTGCTTTATTTTCATTCTTAATTAATTTCAGTTTAGTCTCGTAATCATTCATCAGCACAGGATTTGTAATCACTTTTAGAGGAATGTCTCTTCTACGAAACTTATCTAAAATGAAGTCTTTGAGTTCAGGACTTAATCCTGTCCAGACTTCATTTAAACGTGTAGGATTCTCTTTAAAATAGTTATAAACATGGTCGAAATCTAGTCTATCTAAATACGGGTAACAGGTAGGACTATGTAATTTTATTGATTCAAAATAGACATCAAGGATTTTGATTTTTTTCGTATGAATTGTGGTTGCATCACTGCGCAACCAACTTCTATAATCACCTTTTTCAAGGTTAAGAAAATTTGGGTTTAATCTAATACATCTTTCAATAAATTCATCCGTCTTGTCACGACTAATTATTATATTTGCAACGAAGACGTTATCACGTTCGAGATAAATTTTAAGTATATCATCCGTGAGAGCGTTTTCAGTGTACAAAAATTTAAAAAGATCCTGTGGAAGTGTGTAGTATTCCACAGATGCACCATGACATCTATCTAAGAGAGGATGAGTCCATTTGCTGTAAAATTCGGCTTTTTCCTCTGCATTAAAAGAATTACTATCTTTAATTTCATTAAATTTTTTTAGAATCTCTTTAAGTGTTCGTGAAATTTCATAACTTTCCAAATATAAATATTTTTTAACGTAAATGATTGCAAATGGATTTTGTTTTATAGCGATTAGAGCGATTTTATGGTTTATAGACTCTGGCATCTCTCTAGGCTGAGGCACGTGTTCAAGCAGCATTCCATCTTTGCTTAAGGCTAGGAGAATAATATCAAGAT
>CAMFKA010000198.1 GCA_945957185.1 uncultured Chlamydiaceae bacterium
AGGTTACCGAATGCTTTTTTGACCTTCCCTGTCGCTTTGATATGGGAATTTGGTGCGGTTGGAGCTTGTGTCATGCTGATTCCTTCACTAATCTATCGATAATTTGAGTTCCTTTTTCGTGATCCAATTCGATCCACTTCTCTGCCATGATCAATTGGATCATTGTGCCGAGGATACGGTCGATGGAAAACTTTTCGAAACCCAACATTTCTTCAATTTTGTTAAATTTATACTCGAGGAGAGCCTGATGGAGTTTTAAAGGCTCGTTATAATATCTTTCAAAGACGGGCTTTAAGGAGCTATAAGCAGCGGGAGGTTCAAAATCTTTCGTGTCCTTTTGAGCCAAAATCTGAGCGACAAAATCGTCGTTAGGATCTTCGAACTGCAACTCTCTAAAGAGATCGCGATCCAACATTTTTGCGCGGAATCCTACCAGTAAAAGGCGGATCTCTCGTTCCATTTGAAGGTACTTCTTGAGAAACCCGTCAAGGCGAGGAATTTCATATTTGAAGTATCCCGCCACAAGCGCAGAGAAATATTTCAATCGATCTTCTTGGTTGTCATACTTCTGCAAAAAATCGACAATAAACTGCGGCGCAGTTTCGTCCGGGAGCAGCATTTCTTCTAAAGCCGACTGATTCAAGTTGCCTCGTGGATCTAACTGTCCCCCCGTCCAATACGCTTTGATGTTGTAAACATCGTCCAAAAAACGCACAGCCTTGGCAGCCTTCAAATCTTTTTCACTTAAGTTTTGCGTTAACATATACCAAAAGTCGGAAAAAGAGATCTCAGGTTCAACCCCTATCTCCACCGATGGAATGGCGACACCAAGAAAATAGTACTTGCTCATCAGTTAATCTTCCCAAAAATAATGTCGTGGAACGTATTGGGAACAAAGCGAGCGATAATTTCTCTCAAAGTCTTATCAGTGATATCCAGAGTAAGATTTTGCCCTTTCAACTTCACCTGCACACCGGAGGCAAAATTTCCTAAATCAATGGGTCCACCCTTTAATCTCTCCATCACCCCTTTCGCAATTTCCAAACTAACAGCCTTGGCATCTGTTTTTTGAGGGATGACGACAGCAATATCAGAAGAAATCCCTTCTTTCTGAATCGATTCGACTATCGCATTGATAAGTTTCGCAACGGCTTGCGGATTTGCAGCGTTTTTCTCTAGCTCCACACCTAGCTGTTCGTTAAATAGCTTTGTTTCTATCTGCTGCTTTAATATCTCAAACGCTTGCTTAAATGATTGTGCCAAGGCGGATTGGAAAACTTTGCGGTCGTGTTCATTCGTTTGTTTCGCTCCGGCGATCAATTTTTCCGCTTGCGCCCTTGCATTGTGAAGAATTTCTTCGGCTTCCTTTTGCGCGCTCTCAACAATCTCTAAAGCCTCTTTTTGTGCCGGCTCCAACGCCTGTTTGCGCAGTTCATCCGCGATTTTCTTGATTTTATCTTGCCCTTTTTCTAAGGTTTTCATACGCACCCCTTGTTCCGGTCAGTTGAGTTGGTAACTGCTGTTATCCTCCATTGCCGAAATTTTTTCAACAAACAAGTCGAGGCTTTTTATGAATAAACACATTCGCTTACTGCAAATCATTGTAGCATTCCTTGCCAGCCCGCTGTCTGCAGCAGATTCGCCTTCCCCTTCGGAAAAAGAAATGTACGATTCGATGACGGAGCCCGGCGCGGTCATGTTTACCCCCCCACAAGGATGGAGATATGCCGATGCAGATAAATTAGGACGCGCAGTCAAAATCATGGTTGTTGGAGAGGGATCCTCCCATTTTCCACCTTCGATTAATTTGGCTACAGAGCCTTACCAAGGGACTTTGAGAGATTACCTCAAAATCATGAAGAAAATCAACGATGTCGAAGGAAGCACCTGGAAAGATCTGGGAACCATTAAAACAAACGCGGGTCAGGCGAGTTTATCCCAAGTTGATATTAAAAACCAATGGGGAGAAGTGCGTGAGATGCATGTAGTCCTCAAAAAGAAAAACACGATTTACATTGTCACCTCAGCCGCTCTGAAAGACGATTTCTCCAAATATTACAAAGATTTCTTCGAGTCGATGAAGTCGCTAAAAATAAATAAAGACTTCGACGAGTTAGTGACAAGCCCTTTGCTAAGAGAAGAGTTGCTAAAAAAGATCGCTGCCCTTAAGATAGCAGCTCAAAGGGACTCATTTGATTCTCCGGAATTTCAGAAGAATGAGTGGGAACCCTTTAAAAAGTTTTTAAGCGAGAAGTTTTCATCGCTAGGCAAGAAGTGGTCAAACTATGTGGAAGAGAGAATTCAAAAGGAATTAACCCATTGATATCCATCAGGATAGGTGTGGGACCCTAGACAATTTTCACCTCCTCATAAAAAAAATTTGCAATAAATCACACTGTGTGTAATAACTCCAATTTACGCATAGTTAAAAAAACAAACAAAAACAACTGGTACCATAAGGAGTACAGATATGAAAAAATTCAAGAAGTTGATCGCTATGGCGACACTCATGGCTGTAATGGCTTCTAGCGCTTCCTCTGAAGCTCAAGAATACGTTTCCGACATGGCTGGCTACGGATACAGCGAGAGCCGCACTTCCCCATCTTTAGCTCCAGCTATCGCATTGGGAACAATCGCACTTGTTGCTATCATCGCTGTTGCTGTACAAAACAGCCACGGTGGACATGGCCACAGCCACAGCCATTCCAACTAATAATTTAAGATGCGCATCTTAGATTTATTAAGAAACGGGGCCATTTTGGCCCTGTTTCTTTCTTCCTGCAATTCTCCCTGTTCTCAACAATGGTGTTGTAACGAAATCCCTGTCTTCCCTGTCGACTACTCCTCCAGACGCATCTACCTCCCCGCTAACAACGGCTTTAACCAAGTCGAAGTTGAACTCGTACAAACCCGTTGCAACTTAAGAATGTACATCAATTCCCACGGCATGGAAATCCCCGCAGACCCTTGCGATCCGGATAAAGCCTTGGTATTTGTCTCGTTTCGCACCCATTCCTATACCACCAAATTCGATCGTTTTGTCGGCGGGCACCGCCTTCTTGTGCCGGAAGCCGTCCGTGACGAAATCGTCAACACTCTTTTAGCCGGACAACCTGTTTACCTGCGTGTCGGAGGCTTTGAAGCCGATATCATGCCTGACAAATTCGCTGCCATCTACCACCGTTAAATACCTGTTTATGGAGTCTACACCAGATGTAGAGCAGTAACTTCACCCCTGCCCTTGCCCTTGCCCATGCCCTTGCCCAAATTCTTCGAAGCCGTGTTCGATAATTGAAGTTTGTACCGGATGTCAAGCGTTTCGCTATGGAAATTAAAGGACAAAATTTGGGCAAGGGCAGGGGCAAGGGCAAGGGCAGGGGGGAAGTTACTACCC
>CAMFKA010000199.1 GCA_945957185.1 uncultured Chlamydiaceae bacterium
TCTTCATCCTCATCGCGATTGTTACCATCATCTACTGAAATGGAAGCACTGGGCGCACTTGTCGAAGGGATAGTTTCAGGGAATGTCTTTTGGACATCTATTAGCCATTGATCAAAATATTCCGGGATCATCAGCTCCAGACTGTCTACCGGAACTATTGTTCCTTTTTTTATGTGACTACCGATTGTTTGGATGAAGTTATTTTCAGATCCATACGCACCTTTAAGAGCTCCAAACTGCGCATCATCTAACCGCTCTATAGAGTTTGCTAATTGTTGCGCTACGGTATATCGTGTTTGATCATCCCAAAGAGATTTTCCATGAAGCGAGCTCAATCGCTCAGGATCGCTACTGTCTCTAGCCCAATGGTCGTTACGCAAATGAGCTTTGGTTTTAATTTTTTCTGCTTCTTCGCGTATTGTGGATGACAGCTCTAGCTGTGGTGTTTTTGGAGTTGGGTTTGTCGCGGCATTGGGGTCTGCAGTCGGAATTTCAGCTCTTAATTTATTCAAATCAGAAAGTAACGTTTCGATATCGTCTGTTGTTTTTACCCGTTTCTCAGACAGTTCCTTAAGCTTTTCAGGATTTCTTTTATGCTCTTTTTTTGCTTCGTCTAAATTATTCTCTCTTGCTAAGTCTTGAATTCGTGTTTTAAATTGATTGAGCTCCGTTTTCCATGTTTCCAGTTGCTCCGGAGTGATAGATGGGTTGTTGGCAAGTGCTTCGAGTTGATCGATATTATCGATTGTTTCTGAAACGCCCTTGTTCGCGGCGCTTAAGTTGGCGATATTTTGCTCAAATTGATCGTTGATAGGTAATCTGGATTGATTTTTTTCCATAGCGTCTTTTTTGACACGACCCAAAATAAATAAAGCAAAGCTGATTGCCGGTAATCCTACAAAAAGCCCCGGAATGAATCCTATTCCGCCGCTTAATGCTGCTCCCGCGACAATGGCAATGACTCCTAGAGTGAAAAAGGCTCCTGCAAGCAACCAAACCTTGATCGGAATTTTCTTTTCGGAGTAGTTGCCGTGTGTGGCGTTGTACAGCTTATTAAAGTTTTTGGTGATAGCTTTTTGAGTAGCCGGATCTATAGCTTGAGGATTTAGATGTTGAAGATCTGTAAACGCTTTTTTCAAGTCTTCTTCAATTTCTATCCGAGTGAAGTGGTGTTCGTCTTTATAGCTTTTAACCAGTCGCGTCATCTCTTTCTGATTACCTTCAATGCAGGCATTGATGTATTCGTGGGCGTGAAGTGTTTCAACTTGCTGAGCTTGGGCGACTGCCGGAGAGGAAGAGGGTGTTATTTGAGAAGAGGCCGCCTGTGGTAGAGAAGCTGACGAAGAAGCAGAATTGGGTAAGATCATAAGACACCCCAGTTAATTTGCGTTGCGCATCTATATAGAATTTTAACGCAAATTAACTGGTAATGTCAATTAGCAGATTGTTTATTTAGTATTTTTTAACGTTTCTATGGTTTTTAGTACGTTAGCTTCAGTGATTTCCTTCTCGCCTTCCAGTTTTTTCCCTTTTTTATCGGCGCGATTCACAATCACTAACGTAGGTGTTTTGGTAATGTTAAACTGCTTCGACAAATGCTTGAAGTATTTAATGCCGGTGCTGGCATCGCCGTAGCTTAACTCTTTAAATTTAACCCCAATTTTCTTGGCTAAATCCTCGATTTGGTGGTCAGTCGGAGCCTTTGTTTTGAGAGACAGCTTGCTCAATCCATTTCTCAACTTGAAGTAATCTTTTTTGTTGTAGGTGATAAAAGATAGATTGTAGGGAGTAAAATTCAACGTTTCCGGGTGAATGGCCATGTCGACGAAATAGAATCGAGCAACGCTTGTAACTTTGGGGAACATGCTCTCTACCGAAGGCTCAATTTGTCGGCAAGCGGGGCATAACCAGTCGGTGAAGAAATACACTTCTACCGGGCTATTTTGATTCCCAAATGCGAGGGAAGTTTTTAAATCGTCTTCAGCAGCGGCGAGTCTGTCGTACTTAGCAAATCCAAAAAACGATGAGGTAAATCCTGCGGCCACAGCAAAAATCAAAAGAAAACGGCTAAAATTGGCATTCATATTTACATCCTCAATTAATTTGTGAAGAAAGGGGATTAAAAGGCCTAACGTGGCCACAAAAATAGTTCCCGCGATAGCAAGGCAAACCGGGCACCAATGCCCAATAATCGCCTTTTGCGCGTAAATAAACATAACTTCAGCGCCGAGTCCTCCTAAAAGTCCGAGAAGGACGAAAAACAGTAGAGTAGGATTGTTTCGTGCTATCCAGTAACCCAAGTTAAGAGCGACAAAAAATGGAATTCCGATCTGTTCGAATTTGAATCCCCAGAGTCGGTATTCGTGAGCGGCAGCGCAATCGGAAGTGCATAAGTGTAAAGCGGATATGACGGAAAGGATAAGTCCGGCCAGTAAGGCTAAAGGGACTAGCCAACGGCTCCATCCGGGGAGCAAATGAGAAGAAGGCATTCAGATCTCCATATAATGATCGTCTAAATCGGAATATGTCTGACCAGCGATTTAACCTCAAACTCTATTTCAACGATAAAACGATATAACGATAAAACGATAGGTCTTGTTCCATAAATCACAATTTATCATTTTATCGTTGTATCGTTGTATCGTTACATCGTTTTATCGTTGAGATGAGTTTGCAACACAAAAATTTAGAGCAAGACACCGGAATCGAGCGTGTATCGTGTCGTGCAAAGCCCCGCAAGTTCAGGATCGTGTGTGACAACAATTAAGCTTTTGCCTTCCTCTTTGACGTAGTCTAAAAGAAGTTTGTGGATATGCGCTGCATTTGTTTTATCGAGGTTTCCCGATGGTTCATCGGCGAGGATGATATCCGGAGCGTTGCATAACGCTCTCGCAATAGCGACGCGCTGCTTTTCTCCGCCTGACAATAACTTTGTATCGAATTGCGCACGGTCAGAAAGTCCCACTTTTTCCAGCAGCATCAACGCGCGGTTGTAGGCTTCCGAACCGAAGTGGCACGGTTGCTTGGCGATATACGCTGGCATTAAAACGTTTTCGATGGCGGTATAGTCTTCCAAAAGATGGAACGATTGGAAAACGAAAGCTAAATGACGGTTGCGGATCGAGCTTCTGTTCCAACGGTTGATCGATTTATCCTGGATCGATAGCGATCCTGCACAAGGATCTTCCAGCGTCCCCAAAATTTGCAGTAAAGTGCTCTTGCCTTGCCCGGAACGCCCTGTAATCGCTACTGACTCTCCGGCATGCACAGTTAAAGTAACATCTTTTAAAATGTCGACCTTTTGTGGGTGGTAGAACGATTTCTTTAAATTTTTTGCCTTCAAGATCGGTTGCATATTATTCGGACCTCAATGT
>CAMFKA010000200.1 GCA_945957185.1 uncultured Chlamydiaceae bacterium
ATCTTACCCAGGTTTCCGTTCGCTGTGCTCACTTCAACCTGGGCGAGTGTGGCTACTTTTTGTTGGAAAACAAATCACGCAATATACAATCGCGGCAGCGATGGCACGTGGTTAGCCCCGCGTGTAGCACAGCGGAACGTGGGGTTACGTTCAATAAACAAACAGAGCTGCGGTAGCAGCGAACCAAAGGTTCCTTTAACATAACATATTCCTAAATCAGAGGGAGCACCACAAAAAGATGACACTTTCGGTGTAATTTTGGTGATCGACTTGTTTTGGGATGAAAAGGATCGCTGCTACCGCAGCTCTGTTTTTCTATTGAACCGTAACCCCACGTTACGCTGTGCTACACGCGGGGCTAACCACGTGCCATCGCTGCCGCGATTGTTTTTCACATTAATTATTTCCCAACAAAAAGTAGCCACACTCACCTGGGCTATGATATTTCAGCCCGTTGGGCTTCAGCTGCAGAAATCGTGTTCAAAAACTATTGTCGTAATAGAATACGCGTTAAGTCCCATAGGGACGGAATATCATAGCCCAGGTTGGAGTGAGCACAGCGAACGGAAACCTGGGTAAGATCAAAATAACAATTTGAGGCCTGAAAGGTCGACATAAATGCTTAAGTTGATGACATTGACCGCAATCTCTAGCCCCGTAAATTTTCGAAGTACTCCTTCCGCTTGAGCATTTCCCTCTCGAAGCCGCGCGCTACAGGTTTGTAGTACTCTTCGCGCGGTAAGCCATCAGGAAAATAATTTTGCCCCGAAAACGCATTGGGTTCGTCGTGGTCGTAACGATACCCTTTGCCGTACCCTTTCTCCTTCATCAATGAAGTGGGAGCGTTCAGAATGATTTTGGGAGGAATTAGATGCGTTGTTGCAGCCGCACTTGCTTGCGAAGCTTTGAATGCGGTGTATACCGCATTGCTTTTTGGCGCTAGCGCCAAATACACGACCGCCTGTGCGAGAGCCAGCTCCCCTTCGGGGGATCCTAACATCTCATAGGCGTCTCTCGCAGCAATCGTCATTGCTAGTGCATTTGGATCGGCCAATCCGATATCTTCCGATGCCATTCGGATGAGCCTTCGCGCAATGAAGAGGGGGTCTTCTCCTCCCGCAAGCATCCTTTGAAACCAATAAAGTGAAGCATCAGGGTCTGAACCGCGCAAAGATTTGTGTAGGGCTGAAATTAAGTTGTAGTGGTAGTCTCCTCCACGGTCGAAGTGTGCAGGGCGGTAGCTCAGCAATTGATCCAAGGCCTCGTCCGTTAGGATCGGCTCCGATGGTAATCCGTGTAAGTTTTCGATACAGTTCAGCAGGTAGCGACCGTCCCCTTGTGCCATGTGTAAGAGGCGGGATTTTTGCTCGGCGGAAAGAGGGAGAGGGGCGATCTCTTTTTCGTATTTATCGATTAGCTTTTCGAGCGACTCTAAGCCAAGAGGGTGGACTTCTAACACGCGAACGCGTGATAGCAGCGCATTATTGAGGTAGAAAGAGGGATTTTCGGCGGTTGCTCCGACAAGCACTATCGATCCTTTTTCAACAAAAGGGAGAAAGGCATCTTGTTGCGCTTTGTTAAAACGGTGAATTTCGTCGACAAAGAGCACTTGCTTGCGTGAAAACAGTGGAGCTTGTTCCCCTTCGTTAAAAATACGTTTCAAGTCGGCAACACCCGCAAACGTGGCGTTTAGAGATTGGAAAGGGAGATCGAACGCTTTGGCATAGAGGCGAGCAATCGATGTTTTACCTGATCCGGGAGGCCCCCAAAGAATGATGGAGAGCGGGGTCTTCTTTTGAATCTGTTGTGTGATAAATCCGGAAGGGCCTACCAAGTGATCTTGTCCTACGACTTCGTCAAGGGTTTTGGGGCGCAGCAATTCTGCTAATGGTTGGCTCATGAGTGATCCTTGATGAAATAGTCACCCTTTTTTCGCGAGCGAAAGGAAAATAGATTGGGGAGGACAATAAAGAGAACGAAAGCGGCGACTCCGTCTATTAATGGCATAAAAAGCAGATCGGTAAAGACCCATGCTGCATTAAAGCGTGGTGTCAAATCAAAAAATGGCGCTATCATTGCAGCAGCAGCGGTTTGAAAGAGGGAGGCGAATGTCGTCATGATGGGAAGTGTGGAGATGTGATCGGAAAAGAATCTTTGCTTTAACGCCAGGAGTCCCCAAGCTGCCATCATGAAAGCCGCGCCGTGAAAACCGATAGGGTAGTCAGAAGAGAGAAGGTCTAAAAAGACTCCGGAAGCGAGACTGAACCAAAGTAGTTGAAGGGGTGATTTTTGATACAAAGCGGCAGCGAGCATGGGAGAAGAGAGTAAGAGGGGGATTCGCGGAAAGAAAATAAGAGAAATGATGTAAGCGGTGATGTAGGGCCACAGGGAACAGCGTCTTAGATCGCAATGAAACCCCATGGCACTAGTAGGCTCCTTTCGAGAAGATCATCTGAGGAACTGTTTTGAAGATCAGGGTTAGGTCTCCCAAAAAAGAGTGGTGGTCAACATAATGCTCGTCCAATCGGATGCGCTCTTTATAGCAGGTGTTGTTACGGCCAGACACTTGCCATATTCCGGTCAACCCGGGACGGATCGAAAGAATTTTCACGGCCTTTGGACCGAAATGAGTCATGATCTCTTTTTTCACAACAGGGCGCGGACCTACGACGCTTAAATCTCCTTTGAGGACGTTCCAAAATTGGGGGAGTTCATCGAGCGAAGTTTTTCGGATGAAAGCGCCGATTTTAGTGATGCGTGGATCGTTTTTTAGCTTGTGGGTCGCTTCCCACTCCGCGCGTAGCTCTGGGGAGGATTTTAAGATCTCTTCTAAGCGTTGATCGGCATCCGGGTACATGCTGCGGAATTTGTAGCAGCGAAACGGTTTTCCTCCGCGACCGATCCGTTCGTGTGAATAGACGGCGGGGCCTTTGGAGCTTAATTTAACGAGGAGGAAGATAATAAAGTAGATAGGGGAGGCGACTACGAGGATGAAAGAGCTAAAAAGGAGGTCAAAGATCCGTTTCCAGGGGATGTGACGCACTTTTACGTCGGGGAAGTCGGTCATCACATGAGCTTGGTTTTCCATGGCAGTTTCCTCATCATACGAATTAAGAAGTTATTGTCCTAGAATCGGAGATTTTTTGCGAACATAAAGTTGTTGATTAGAAAGGTGTTGTCTTGAAGTGATCATCAAAACCCCTGTTATCCTGGAGTCTACACCAGATGTAGAGCAGTAACTTCACCCCTGCCCGTGCCCGTGCCCGTGCCCTTGCCCAAATTTTTCGGAATGGTGTTGGGTTATTGAAGGGTGGGGGGGGTGGCAAGCGTGTAGCTTTGGGAATTTAAGGGGAGAATGGTTGCAAGG
>CAMFKA010000201.1 GCA_945957185.1 uncultured Chlamydiaceae bacterium
GAAAAAACATCGGAGGCCTGAAAGGTCGACATAAATGCTTAAGTTGACGACATTGGGGCAAGGGCAGGGGTGGGTTTACTACCCCGCATCTGGTGGACACTAATCGCTAATAGTGAATCATAATCAAAAGCTCGTCGGGATCTTCCCAAAACTTTTGCCGCTTCTGCTCGACAGATCCCGTTAACGTCGTGGCTTCCAACACGTGCCGATACGCCACTTGCCTCAATAAATCAAAATTGTCAATCGCATGCGAAACTGTCACTTCTCCCAACGATAAAAACCGCGCCTCCGCGGACCACACGGTCTGCTCCTCAATGTCCATCCGAGGATAAAACAGAGAACTCCACTGCGAAAACTCCAAAGGCAAATTCGATACATAAGTGCGGTTCAATTTCAAAACATCTCCCTGCACCCTGCGGTATTTTCCTTTCGTCCAACGTGGATATAATGAAAGCTCTAGCTTCGAATCGTTGCCTGCACCGTCATCCCACTCCAATGTCCTCGTGCGCGCAGGCTGTATTTCTTTAAAAAACTTCTCTTCTTGTTCCGGATCAATCGCCATCAACAAACGGCAATTCAACTCTTGCCGCACCTCCTCTGGGTCTTGTGCCGGCTCCAATATCAACGTCGCTTCGTTCCAATCAAACAGCTTCAACAATTTGCTCTGAGAGGGTGCTTTAGCCTCCTCTTTGGAATGCCCAAAGATTAATCCTTCATTCGTCTCCCAAATGCGAATAGTATTAAAGGGTGATCGCCGCCCTTTTTTTCGATCCGTGATACACTCGATATGCTGCAACACAATCTTGGTAAAGTAATAAGGCTTTATTCGAGTAAATAACCACGTAAACACTAGCGGCGAGGGTATTCCTCGACGCATGTCGAAATTACTGAGTATCCACTCCTCATGCTCATCGACAAAGGCTCCGATTTGAGTAAGGGACCCCGCTCCACACAGGCACGCAAAATAGGACAACGTCAACAAATCTCCAAAGCGGTATCCCGGATCTAGCTTCATCCCATCTTTAAGCTTAAACGATCCCTCTTCGACTTTCTTTCCTCTGCCTCCCGCCGCTAGTGCCATCTGCATGAGGTACATGATTTCTCTTCCATCAGGAATGCGATGGAGATTGGGATTATCTGAAGGAATCAAAATAGGGGTGCTGTCTCCGGCAATTTGGGGTAAAGGCTTCTCGTGGTGCAGAGAGCGGTGCATGACACCGCCGATAGCATGTTCTTCATGCCCCCCTTTAATCGCTTCCGCCGCAGTAGAGAGATGTGAGGGAAGAATTGGCAACAATCCTAATGGGGCTGTCAATGCTAACGTCAAGCCTTGTAGATTATCTGCCGAGGTAACGTTTGGCACAGACAACTCTTCTATATGCCCCTCATGGTCGTGATGAGTTTCATGCGCATGATGGTGCTCAGGATTCATTTCAAGAATAGATGCAGCCCCTTCTTTAGTCATACTGGTTTGTAGAGGGATCAATGCGGTATTGGCGAATGCCAAAAGATTTTCTTGTGGAGACATCAATCCGACAGGTGTACCATCCACTCCCTTAGGTGGCGCTATCAATATCATTTGGGAGCTATTTTCGATTTTTGTAGTAAAAGACCCACTCGCAGATGCTCCTTCGGTGGAAGAGAGTGTCGGCACACGAATTTCCGACATTTTATCCGTGCGCCCTACTGGAGCTTCTTGAGCCTGCGCCGTAAACGTTGTTTTTTGTGCGGAAGTGTCGACCTCTTTGTTGGCACGTCCCAGCACTTCATTCGTTTTCACTTCGACAGCTTCCGCAACTTTTTCCACGTGCTGAGCTTTTGCTGCATCCACTTTTGCAGGGGCTTTTTCCGGCAGCAAATTACCGGCGACCTTTAGCACCCCGCCATCAAAGTCTGTCTCTCTTGTTGTGGTGCGTGAGGAAACATCTGCAACATCTTTACCGCTTCCTTTTGGAAGGAGAGGTAAAAATCGATGTCCTTCAAGATCGTCTTCGGGGACTTTATCTTCAACTTCACCCGCATCGCCTCCCTGTCCCGGGGTTCCGAGGCGGTCGTCACCGGGAGGAGCAATAGGAGGGATCGGAAAAACACCGATTTGATTGAGAGCGTCTTTAGCGATGTTCGTAATGCCGCTGGTATCACCTTTCGGTGCATTGGCAAAAGATTGATACGCCGCAGTCATCATGGTGAGATTGGGAATATTTGGAGGTAAATTACCGCCGATAGGCTGCGACATATAGAACCAAATTTTGAATCATTTCAGTATATAACACGTTTTTCTTTTCAAGCGAAGCATTTATCCATCACACAAACATTCTTGAGTCTGTGAACCAAGGAGTTCCATCCGACTGGGGATCTTGGTTCAAAGGACGTCCTCTCCAATACCCTCCTTGACAGATCCCTTGCGGCATAGGCTGGCTTTGAAGCGAATAAAGAAGATACCACGCATCGGCGATGAAGTGTCGCAGTAAGGGATTCTCCTCCGCGCGAAGCTCCAACTCGCGCAACTGAGTGCTCCACGCATCAAATTGCAACCGATGGATCGTATTTCCTTTAGCGTTATGCATTTTCAGCAAAAGGAGTCGCGCTTCCAATTCCAACATCCCCCACGTCTTTTCGAATCTATCGTCCAAAGGAAATTGACCGTAAAGGTCGCAATCCCCCCAATAGTCGAGGGATTGGCAAGCTGTCGGTCTATCGTGATGAATAGGCCACAACCCTTCGCCCATCATCACCAATCCGTGGTTATGCATCACCATTAAAGGTTGATACCCCACCCCTTTCACTGTTCTCTTGGGCAAATGCTCTTCCCAGGGCTCTCCGTGATAGGGAGAAAACGTGTAAATCACACGGGAGTTTCCGGTCGAATGGATCCGTTCCTTCGATTCGGCGATGAGTGTAGCAACGTGGGGAAAAGCTTCTTCGAATAAGCGGATTTCTTCCGCGATCATCTCTTGCAACGTCCAGCGTCGAAATTGTGGATCCAACAGCAAAGCGGGGGGTATGGAGGTCACTTCCCATTGAATGCCAGCTACTTTCGGAAGAGGCGTCTCACGCAATTGGCTAATCAAATGCTTGCGGTCGATGGCAGAGCTCAGGTAACTACGGTTTTGCAGCTGCTCTGCAATGGAGCCATCAAAACTCAACTTCAAAATGAGAGCGATTTGTTCCTTGACGAGAGCGTCGAAGACGACATTTCCCGACTGCGACGTTTTAACTTGCGCATCACTTCTTTTTCCAAAGATCAACGAATGGTAACCC
>CAMFKA010000202.1 GCA_945957185.1 uncultured Chlamydiaceae bacterium
ATATTAGGTCACTTCCGATGGATCAACCGCGGGAGCTTTCTTTTTGCCAAAAACCGAATTTCGAATCACTTTCGGTATTAAGTCAAAAGACTACGAGATAATAATTAAGCTAAAATTAAAGAAATATTAAGATTTCATTAATTTTACATGTCGACGTTAATCGACAGCAAAAATCGACAAATCCCTGTTCTTCTAACAGTGCGAATGAAGATCATCCAATCGAATGCTTCGACGCGATGCTTCCCTTTGACACCTATCTGTGAGGGTCGATTTCCTCTCATGATGTGCCCCATAAACTCTCCGGACCCTTGTATCTGTTGGAAAGTCACTTGAAAATGCCTTCCTTCACTTTGTAGGGTCACATGTTCGTTTAATTTAAATGTTGTTGCTTTAGCATCGGAAACGAGCAATTGATCCCCTTCATAATACTCGGTAAAGAGACAAATTTCACGATGCCGATCGCGACTATCCTTTTCGACAGGTTCGTCCAGTTCAATGAGGAGATCCATTCCGCGGTCACGCAGTTCATACGACAATGTTTTGTAATTACCCCCTTGCAGAACCAACGAACGGTATCTATTGAGGTTGCCCCATAAAATTTTGAAGGGAATATACCCTTTTTCCCACGCTTGCGGTATCTCTGCCGTTTTAGACATCACCGCAATGGTGTATTGTTCGTGATGCGTCAAATGCCAATTGTCATTCCATAACTGCGATTTGTCATGAGGGAATTTTTCGGTTGTCTCAGGGATTAACACTGCTTGCAGCTGGACAGGATGATCTATAAAAGCGCGGTAAGGAAAGGCTCCCGAATAGACACTCATAAATAAATCGTAGAGCGTTGTTTGAGGCTCCCTCCCCTCTTGAAGCTCCCTCCACGAAGGTGCGGCGCAAGCGCCAACACGTTGCGACCATGAATTGCACACATCTGACCATAGAGCACTCCAAGGAGAATCGATGATCTTTGGATACGCCAATAGCAGACCAACGAGCATTTCGCCAATCAATGATGGCGCAAACCAGGCTCTGCGGTCGTCATTTTGCAACGCTTCTTTCAAAAAGCGCTCCCCTTCGGCAAACCACATTTCGTTATTGAAGTGACGTCCAAGAGCGATCAAAACACCTCCCAACTTGATAGTCAGGTGGTACGGAGGCATCTGCTCTTTTGTTTGCTGTAGTGTGTACTCGACAAGTTTATTCAAGCTCGTTGTTAGCAAAGTTTTCAGATTCTCTCCTAACACTTGCTGGAATCCTTCGAAAACATGCACATAGATGGGCAGGAGTTGGATCGGAAGCCATTTGTCTGTTGATCGCGGGTAATCGTGGAGATAAACAGGGAAGTTTTCAGTCTGAAATGCAAGCAGTTTTTCTAACACCTGCTTTGCTTCTTGGATGTTATCGCCTACTTTACTCTTCATTAACGAAAGAGCGTACAGAAAATTTTCATACACAGGGATAGGGAAATGGGTCTCTTCATCTTCGAGATGATAGCAGTAATGGATCCAACCGGTTTGAGAGTTTTGCCAGCTTCGGCCTGTTCCTAATGCTAGATCGTACGCTTGCTTCAATGATTTGCTTCTTTCCATTTCTACTTAATCCTGCGTTCTATAGTTATCTTCTTGTTTCCAGTTTTGCGATGGCGGCTTTTAATCCTTCAACAAGGCCTAAATCCTCGACGGGAGGGGCTATGAAGGTTGCTAGCTGACGTAGTGCTAACGGAGAATCCTGCATCGCGATTGTTATTTGTGCTTTTTGAAACATGGGAATATCGTTGCTATCGTTTCCTGCGGCAATTCTAATACCCGACCATCCGCAGATGCTTGAAAAATTTTCCAACGCATCTCCCTTGTTTGCGCGGGAGTGCGTGCACTGCAAAATGGTATAGGAGGGATCGACAGGGTCTTTAATTAAGGGGACATGAAGCTCTAACTCTTCCTCGACTTCCTGTGCGATCTGTTCCGCGACGTCCGCGTCCACAAAAAATTTGGCAGAAGTAAATTTTGCAAGCGGAATCTCGTCGATCGATGCGACGGGAGTCCATTTTTCGTTTGACACGTTCCATCTTTTTTCAAAGAATGCGAGGGTAGCATCGTCGAATTTAGAGACGGTGAAATAGATGCTCTCCCCTTCTTCCAACCCTCCTAACACGACTAATCCCGTATGGTACTTCTCTGCGATAGCATTGAGGCGATTTAAGTAATCCCGTTCCAAAAGATACCGCTCGGCAATCTGCCCCTGCGGCAGAGATAATAAATAAGCGCCGTTGTAGATAGCCAAAAAATAGGGAAACTGAAGTGCAAGTAGCGCCGAAGATCCCCACGTGTAAGGGCGGCCTGTAATGATGATGAATTGCCATTGCTGACTGTGTAAAAGCTCTAAATAGTCGATGACTTCCTGAGCAATCACATGGTCCGATCCTGTCAACGTTCCATCAATGTCAAGTGCGATTATTCCTTTCATATTGACAGAGCATAACACATTCAGCGATAAGAATACCAGATTAACCTTTATTTTACGGGGCGAAATGCAAAAATTTTTTTTAATAGCTCTCTCACTTTCCTGGTCGCTGTGGGCGCAAGATTCAATTTCAGATATTCCGGAATTGATCGCTCCTGCCGGTGTACCCGAAGAGACGGGGAAGTTTATGGGAGAATTTATAAAAGTGATGGCAGCTGTCGGAGTCATGGTCGTCGCTTTGCTATTTCTCAGTTGGTCGACACGTAAGATGATGAACGTGAAAATTCAGCAAGCGAACGAAACCAGCGCTCTCAAAATCCTGGAAAAAAGGGTGATCAGCCCCAAAACAACGCTCTATCAATTGGAATTCGAAGGCCGCTCCGTGCTGATGGCCGAATCCACGAATGGAGTGACACTATTACAAACCATACCAAAGCGTGAATCTTTTAACTTGAAGGAAGTAAACGAATGAAAAAACAACACCTGCTCTATTTAGTTTTATTGACAATCCTCTCCGGATGCTACCCAAACCCTACTGATGACGATTTTTGCGTTGTTCCCGTAGTCAACAACAGAGACATCACCAAAGAAGTGGAAGACCCATTTAAGCCGAAGGCTTCGTTCTAGTTCGAACAAGTTCTCACTAGATGCTGCGCAGTAACTTCACCCCTGCCCTTGCCCTTGCCCCTGCCCTTGCCCAAATTCCGTTCGCTGCGTTCCTTATAACCTAAAGCCTCATACCATAGCGAAACGCAATGGTACTATAAATGAAAGGTAAAATTGGGCAAGGGCAAGGGCAAGGG
>CAMFKA010000203.1 GCA_945957185.1 uncultured Chlamydiaceae bacterium
GTATCAGATCGTCCTAAGATTACTCAATATTTATGCGATGACTGCAATGGAAGCGGTTTGGTTGCTGCGTCTCGCTACCCAATAACCGATTTAGAAAATTATCCACATATAGCAATTATTGGCGCCGGTATAGGCGGTGTCGCTTTGGCCGTTGCTTGTTTGCATCGTGGCATTCCCTTTACTCTTTATGAACGCGATCTTAGTTTTGATGCGCGAGCTCAAGGTTATGGACTTACTTTGCAGCAAGCAAGTAATGCAATCAAAGGGTTAGGAATTTTTTCCTTAAGAGATGGGGTCGGTTCCACACGCCATGTGGTACACACAACAGAAGGAAAAGAAATTGTTGAATGGGGGATGCGGACACATTCAAACTTTAACGAAACACCAAAGCGTAAAAATGTGCATATCCCGCGACAAGCTTTGCGCAACGCAATGCTTAAGCAATTGGGTCAACATGATGCCATACAATGGGGGCATAATTTAATTGGTTGTAAACAATGTGAGGATAAAAGTGTTAAGTTGAGCTTCCAAGTTAATGGAGAGATTAAAGATTTTAAGGCAGACTTAGTCGTGGGGGCAGATGGAGTCCGCAGCGTCGTGCGCAGTTTAACGATTGGTGAAGAGCTGACACCCTTACGATACCTGGGTTATATGGTAATTTTGGGGATTTGTTCATTAGACGCTCTTGAGGGTGTTGAGAGTTCTTTGCTTGATTCTGCTACCGTGTTTCAAACCGTTAATGGCTATGAACGAATCTACATGATGCCCTATTCCTCAGATTCGATAATGTGGCAATTTAGCTTTCCTATGCCTCAAGAAGAAGCGAAGGCGATGAGCTCTTGCGGAGCCCATGCACTTAAAAAAGAAGCCTGTCGTAGAGCTCAATGGCATACACCCATTCCAGAAATTCTAGCAGCGACTCCATTAGAACTGATTTCAGGTTATCCTGTATACGACCGAGAATTACTCAAACCCGAATTATTGGAAGACGTTGGAGCAATTACTTTGATTGGAGATGCTGCTCATCCGATGAGCCCATTTAAAGGACAAGGTGCAAATCAGGCGCTGTTAGATGCACTTTCTTTAGCTCGACATATCTCAACAGCATGTACCCCTTTTTCTAAATGGAGGGAAGTCGGATTACGAAAGATTGCACTTAATGATTTTGAAGAAGAAATGTTAGAGCGCAGCGCTTCTAAAGTGAAAGATTCGGCTGAAGCTGTACAGCTTCTCCATTCCAAAGAGGTGCTTCGAGAAGGTGACGGACCGAAAGATCGTGTCTTTACAAGAAGCAATAATTGCTAGTAGAAGTTCAGCAATTCCCGCTGAGATATATCTCTTGATCATAAAAAATTCAAAAGTAACGACTTAAAGCTCGTTGAAAATACTGTATTCAAAATAAATCTTATGTTAAATGTGGTTTTAATTAGGAAGTTAGGTTTTTGAATCCGCTTACATTTTCAGGAAGTTTTTTGATGAGCAAAGCGAAAAAAAATGAAAAACTCGGGACTTTTTATTTAGGCAAATATGTCGATCCGATTAGCGGCAAAACGAGTGATGATTTTTTTCATTATGACTCAAAAAATTTCACCACCCATGCCTTATGCGTCGGAATGACAGGTAGTGGAAAAACAGGTCTCGGTATCGATTTACTTGAAGAGGCGGGTCTTGATAAAATACCAGCCATCATAATAGACCCAAAAGGAGAACTTAGTAATCTTCTCCTCACTTTCCCCAATCTTTCTCCAGATGAATTTAAACCATGGGTTGATCCAAGTGAAGCCTCAAAAAAAGACATGTCAATTGATGAATATGCCAAAAGTGTCTCGGAAACTTGGACAGAAGGTCTTGCTCAATGGGACGAAGACGCAGAAAGAATAAAAAAACTCAGGAGTACGGTAGATTTTGCTATTTATACACCTGCTAGCCAAGCAGGACTTCCTGTTTCGGTGTTAGGTTCTTTTGCCGCACCTGCTAAAAAAGAAATTGAAGATTCAGAACTATTGCGGCAGAGGGTTTTGTCAACGACTTCAAGCCTTCTTGCGCTGCTTAATTTGCCCACAGATCCAATCAAAAGCCGCGAACATATTCTGATCTCCAACATTATTCAAGAAGCCTGGCAGAAAGGACTTAATTTAAGCATCGCTGAACTCGTTCAACAAGTTCAGAAACCCCCTTTTTCAAAGGTAGGTGTTTTAGACATAGATACCTTTTATCCAGCTAAAGAGCGGATGCAACTTTCTATAAGCTTAAACAATCTCTTAGCATCACCAGGTTTTCGAGCATGGACTGAGGGGGAACCGTTAGATATTAAAAATTTTCTATACACATCTGAAGGCAAGCCCAAACAATCTATTTTTTCTATTGCACACCTGTCAGATTCCGAGCGCATGTTTTTTGTTACGATTCTTCTGAACGAATTTTTGACTTGGATGCGAGGGCTTGAAGGAACATCTAGCTTAAGAGTTTTGCTGTATATGGATGAAATTTTTGGTTTTTTTCCTCCCACAGCGTCGCCACCCTCAAAATTGCCCATGTTAACATTGCTAAAACAAGCTAGAGGCTATGGAGTGGGGGTTATTTTAGTAACTCAAAATCCTGTTGATTTAGATTACAAGGGGCTTGCAAATTGTGGATCATGGTTTATAGGAAAGCTGCAAACAGAACGGGATAAAGCCCGCGTTATTGAAGGCTTGCAGATCGCTTCCAATGGTGAAATTAATGCTAAATCCCTTGATAAGCTTATAGCTCTTACAGGGAACCGTGTTTTTATGCTGCGAAGTATTTATGAAAAAGAACCCATTCTTTTTCAAACGCGGTGGACTCTTTCTTACTTGAGAGGGCCTATGACTCTTGCACAGATAGCCATGCTGACAGACAAGCCTGTAGAACCTGCAAAAACGATAGAGCTGCAGTCATCGGCAAGTATAAAGCCAACGTTCTCTCTCGACGTTCAAGAATATTTTATCGATGCCCATGGGCAAACGGGAGTACAATACCAACCTCGTGTGGCAGGAATCGCTAAATTACATTTTGTAAACTCAAAAATGGGTGTAGATTGTTGGAGAGAAATCTGTTTTGCATTAACAGCTACTGAAGACGGAAAATCTGTGCCTTGGGATGAAGGAAAAAATATTCCTAATTTAAAAAAATTGCTAAATAAAGAACCTCAACCTGACAGTACCTTTGAAGAATTACCCTCAGGCCTTATGCAGGCAAAAAATTATGCGGTATTCGAA
>CAMFKA010000204.1 GCA_945957185.1 uncultured Chlamydiaceae bacterium
GCTCAGAGATAGATTTACACTATTGTAACGAAAGCGGCACCTCACCACTGTTTTACTTTATTAAACAAAAGTCCGATAATGCAATCGCTCTTATCAATCACCCCTTTTCAAAAAAGGAAATTGAAAAATTATGGGGTGGCGCTTTCTTCTACGCTTGCTCTAATGGATTCGCTCGTTTAGTGAGCGCAATGCTCGACTTGACTGCCAGAGAAAATATCAATCCTCATGTGCCAGACCATTGTGGAGCGTATCCACTTTGGTATGCTTGTTCAGAAGGTCATCTAGATGTTGTAAAAACAATTTTCGCTCACCCCTCTTCCCAAAATCGAATTGTTGAATTCTTGAGTGAACGTAAAATGAATGGCACGCAAGCGATAAGCGCATTTTTCAAAGCGTGTCAAAATGGTCACGCTGAAATCGTAAAGTTTCTGCTCGATGCCGCAGGAAGCGAAGTGGATTTTTTCAATGGTTTTACAGGCGGGCACTGCCCCTTCGGTTACAGTGTAAAATTTGGAAAAGAAGATGTTGTAAAAGAGATTTTGACACACCCTTCTGTATTAGAGAAGATTCCACAGTTGCTGACATCAAAAAATTTCCCTACTAAAGCAACTCCTTTTAAAATAACTCCTTTTTGCGTGGCTTGTAGTTTAGGACATTCAGGTATCGTCAAACTGCTGCTTGATGCAGCGGGGGAAAATTTAGATCTGCATATCAGTGAAAACTACTATCTTCCCCTTCATCTGGCGGTGATACCAGGTCATATCGATGTCGTTAGAACCATTCTTGAACATCCTCATTCACAAAATCGGATTGAAGAACTTATTACGATGCAAAAGTTACCAGTTACTCAGGTTACTCCACTGCATTTTGCTTGCGAAAAAAACCACGCAGATATCGCCAATTTATTGTTAGATGTTGCTGCACAAAAAGGAGTGAATCTTCACATCTCTAGTTTTGGGAATGACGTTTACCCTATTTATACCGCTGTTAATTTTGGCGCAGTAGATGCATTAAGAGCTATTCTTCAGCACCCTTCTCAGGAGGGTCGCGTTCAGGGGATGTTGAGAGATGAGAATACCGTAATGTTCGGACAGACGCCCTTGCATCGTGCTTGCGAATTAAAAAATGTGAAAATGGTGAAAATACTTCTGGAGGCGGGAGCTCCTTTTGATGTTCGAAACTTCCAACAATATTTACCACACGAGTTAGCTGCCGGTGATCAAGCCATTTCTACTGCATTCTTTTATCATCTGACCGGAGGAGAGGGCAACACAGACCAATACTTTAGCAATCTTGCGGAGAGGTTGGCATTTTATAAAGCGGAATTCAATAGGAAAAATATTGATATCGATTGGGCGGATTTTTACGATTGCCTTCAAAGTCTTCCTCCAACTTCTTTTGCAATGAAGGCTTTACCTTTTATCCCAGTTGTCCCTGAAACATTAATCGATCGCCCCTACAAAAAATTGTTGAAATCCGATTGCCTGTTTCCAACTCTCCAGAAAAAAGTTACACAGATCAACGGGTCTGTTCAACCATTGGCGGAAAGGGGAAAAGAGATCATCAAAATCCGAAATATCTTGGAATTTCTTCTGTTGAACGGGTTTAAGTCAGGGTCTCAAGAATATAAATTTGCAAGTGTGTTGACCGGGCAACTAGACAAAATAAAAGAAGCATGGCAGCTAGAATTAAATCGAGCAAAAGTCCAAAGTATTCAAACGATTTCGTCGTTCCGGGAAGAATTTAATGAAAAAGACATCTTTGTAGTGCTGTCAGGATGGAATATGGGAATGAACCTGCTTCAGGATGAGGTGATAAGGAATTTAAATAAACCTTCTTCTTCAAATCAAGATGATGGTTTCAATGTCAATCATTTGGACTGTGAGATGTACGTCGGACCCGAACATAGCTATAAATTTTTTCTTGGAATCGACGATCAAACAGATATCTATCGTTCTAGAATGTATGAAGGCAAGGACTTGCGCGCAGCAGGCGTGGATCTCGATATCGACTACTTTGTTGACCGCTGGGAAACTCTTGGTGATGTTCCGGAATTTGTTGACCAGTGTGTTCAGCTGATAGAAGAAAAACGGCAGCTGTGGGACGCTATTTTAGGAAGTGGTGCTATCCCTCTTAAAGAAGGGTGGCAAGCACATTTGAATCAGCCGGAAGAGTTGAAAGCGTTAGCAGAGATTTATAAAAATAATGGCGTGCGCCTCTTGATCCAGTTTTTTGAGAGCATGAAAAAGCGAGGGTGGAATATTGGCAGCGAAGGGCAATCGCTTTCGGAGTACAAAGCCGCTGAAGAGCTATCTACTGTCAAATTGTATAAGCGGTTGTCTCCCAACAGAGTGAAGCGTAGCGAGTCGAGCAGCTCGTCGTCAAGTTCGTCATCGAGCTCGTCGAAGCGCTCACGAATCGATTAAACATTTTCCCTTTAATGCGGATTTTGGTAGGTTGTTTTATACTGAATTAAGGAGACTAAGGAAATGGCCGAAACGCAATTTATTGAAATCACATGGACAAGCGGATCTTTGGATGAGGCTCGGAAGATTGCCCGTCGATTGGTGGAGGAAAAGCTTGTTGCCTGCGCGCAGATTACTCCGTGGATTGAATCGATCTATATTTGGAATGATCAGTTGGAAACATCTCAAGAGAGTAAAGTTGTTTTGAAAACAACGTTAGATCAGTATGAGTTGGTTTCGAAGACGATTCGAGAGCACTGCAGCTACGAAGTCCCCGAGATTTTGTATCATGTGATCGACGGCGGCAATGCCGCGTATTTGGATTGGGTTCTCGCTAGCCGTTAACCCCCAAATCCCGTGCCTTAATGTCGTCTACTTAAGTAATTAGGCTATATTTAGGTCTGCTTCAACCCCTAAAGGGGTTATGGAATGTAGCCCAGAGTCAGGAGCCATCCGAGCTTGCAAGGATGTGCGACGCAACTCTGGGAATGGTGGATATATTAAATCGCACCCCTCGGGGGTGCCGGATTATTACAAATTGCTGCGGTACCCCCGAGGGGTACGATGAGATATTACAACCCCCCCAGGGCCAATGGCGTCAATTTAAGCAATTATGTCGACCTTTCAGGCCTCTATTGTTATTTTGACTCTAACCCAGGCCTACGCTGCGCTCCGACCTGGGCGAGTGTGGCTATTTTTGGTTGGAAGGAGGTGTGTCCTATGCCGCGGA
>CAMFKA010000205.1 GCA_945957185.1 uncultured Chlamydiaceae bacterium
CGCTTGCTCCGCGCCTTTGACCCAAAATCGTGCAACAGAGCCACGACAAGATCCCTGTAATGATAGCAAAATGGAAGCCTGAAACTGCCATAATGTGCTGTAGACCGAAGCGACCAAATTCCTTTGCCATAATCCGGTCTTGAAACTCTCCTGTGGAGATTCCCTCCAAAAAACGCACAGATTTGTCGCTGGAAAAGCGCTGTTGTATTTGTTTCCGCAAATTATTTTTAGCAGCATACCGCCATTCAGAAAGACTCAGTGTAATAGGTTGAATCGGCTGCCAATGCGTATTTTTTAAGGGAATAAAAAAGGGTGCTGACAACCCCTCTTTAAAAATTCCTTTCAGGCGGTAGGTGTAGTCGGCTCGAGGTCTTGTTCTAAAGGGCTTGGCAGGCAGTGTCAGTTTGATAGGAAATTGCGTTTGGTTTTCCAGCGTCAATGTTCCCACATACTCCCATTTGGGCCCAAATGATGTTTTTCGTTCTTTAACGTTGTGGGGATAAAATACTCCATTCACAACTTCTTCAAGAGGGGGTGATGGAGGAGAGGGGAGTGTGTTGAGCAGAAAAACCGTGACAATAGTGCCGATAAACCCGTATTTTACACCCAAAAATGTTGTCATCAGCACGATGTAAGGGATATAGAAAACAGGCGTTTTTGTGAAATAAAGCGCTAGCAGAACAAGCATCGAAGTGCCAAGCCATAACGCAGGGTGTTTTTTAAAAAATGACCCTAAACGCGTAAATTCATTCATCTAATTTTTGATTATGAGTAAAAAGCCAATACTGTAATTCGGGGATCTCTTGACGTAACGTTTCCAGCCACTCGATCGCTTTAGCTTTATTTTCAAAAGTCATCGCGGCTGTGGCTAAAGCGTCGGCAAGAGCGCAGCTTTTGCAGGCGATGCTAGCGCTGGCAATCGAATCGCTTCGGATTTGATAGGGAGACCCTGTCTTTGGATTCAAAACGTGAAAATAGGAGATATCTTCTATTTCCCATTTCTGTAAATAGTCTCCACTAGTCGCTAAAGCAAGATCTTCCAGTTCGACGATCGCAAGGGCGTTGTTGACATTGGTGTCTTCAAATCGGCTAATGTAAATTCTCCAAGGTCTGTTGTAGGGGTGTTTGCCAACGGTGCGGATTTCGCCTCCCCATTCCACATAGATGCTAGAAAAATTCTCTTTAGCAAGGTTTTCGACTAGTAAGTCTACGGCATACCCCTTGGCGACGCCTCCTAAATCAATCATGAGAGCGGAGTGATCTTTTGTAAGGATATCTCCCGAAATGTGGATTTTATCCCACCCTATCGAGGGAAGGAGCGCTGCAATCTCCGAGTCATCGGGAACTCTTTTTTCTGACAATTTAGCTTTCCAAAGTGCCTGTAACGACTCGATGGTAGGATCGAATCTTCCTTGTGTGAGAGTGACAACCTTGTCGGTGAGAATAAGAAGTTGTTTCAATTGTGGCGACAACTCGCTCTGTTCGCCGCTGCTCATGCGGTTTATCCGACCGAGCTCTGAAAGGTCGTTCCATTTATTATAGAGCCCATTGACTTCTGCAAAAGTCTCTGCAGTGACAGAAGCGACTTTTTGTTGATCGTCCGGAGAGAGCGGCTCGCCAATGATGACGTGGTAATCGATCGTCATGGCATTCCCGTAAAACTCAGTGGTTTTTACTCGCGGATTGCGATTGCAAGCGGCGGTGAGTAGAAGTGTCGTTAAAAGCAGAATTCTGAAAGTTATTGCGAGCATCTTCGACGGTAGCTCAGAAGTGTGTTGTGCAGCAGCATCGCAATTGTCATAGGTCCGACCCCTTTAGGAACGGGAGTGTAAGCTCCACACACGGGGGCTACGGAAGCTTCGTCAATATCGCCGACAATTTTGTAACCTTTAGGGCTGGAGGGATCCGGAATGCGGTTGATTCCTACATCAATCAGGACAGCTCCCGGCTTCACCATCGACCCCTTGATTAGCTGAGCTTGCCCCATAGCAGCCACGACGATGTCTGCGTCTTTACAGAGATGAGGTAAGTCCACGCTTTTGCTATGCGCAAGCGTGACGGTTGCATTGGCGTGAGGGTGATTTTGCATGAGTAAAGCCGCAAGCGGCTTTCCAACAATCGCGCTTCTTCCTAAAATGAGAACTTTTTTTCCTGCAATCGAACCCAATGTTTTGATGAGCAAATGTTGAACACCCAAAGGAGTGCATGGAACAAAGCCGTCGGTTTCGCCAAGGATTAATTTACCGGCATTGAGGGGATGCAATCCGTCCACATCTTTGGAAGGGGAGATGGCAGATAAGATACGTTCAGTTTTAAGATGTTGAGGAAGAGGGAGTTGAAGTAAGATTCCGTCAACATCGTCACGGTTATTTAAACCATCAATCGCTGCTAACAGCTCCACTTCAGAAGCGGAAGCGGGCAGGTCAATTTGAATAGAAGCAATCCCTGCAAGTTCACACGCCTTCCTTTTTGCTTTCACGTAGATAAGCGATGCGGGGTGTTGACCCACCATTACTACGGAAAGACAAGGCGCCCGTCCTTTTAGTTGTGCAACTTGGAGCCGAATTTCCTCTCTCAAAAGGTCGGCAATTTTTTTTCCATCAATGATCTTACTTGTCATATACATGCAGTTTACTCGAAGAAAAGATTTTTAACATCAAGAAATAGGAATAAGTATGCAAAAAAAATGTTGGATCAATTAGGATGGTCGTTAGATTAAAAAAATTGTTAGGAGGAACTATGAACAGATTCGGGATTTTTAGAATTTCATCTGTCGCTTTATTGTCGATCGGTTTTGCGGTTGTCGACTTCTCTACAGCATTGCCATTGGAGGCTGCTACCGCCGAGGAGTGCACGAAAGAACTTTTGCTCTCATTTTTTCCCGAGGCATATGTCGCTGAAACTCTCCAAAAATACCAAGTTTCAAAAGATAAAATCGAACCAATCATCAACGGTTTGAAAGAAAAAAATAACGACGTGATTAAGCTTGTGGACGAACAAGCGTCCAAGCTGGGTCCTAACACGTTAAGCGACCCTTCTCAAAAACAAGTTGCTGTCAAAATTTTTAGAGAATCTCTTTACCAAGTATTCTCGAGCGTTCTTAAAGCCAATGGGATCACCGACGACCAAAGAATCCAAGCGATGCTCGGTGAAATCCAACAGCTGAAAACCAAGCGTTTCGCACAGTGCATGGA
>CAMFKA010000206.1 GCA_945957185.1 uncultured Chlamydiaceae bacterium
ACTGAATCTCCCTCCTCCTTCACTTTCACTTTCTTTGGAAGTGTGTTTCGGATGAGAGCATCCAACTCGTTTGCTGCTTTCATCGAAGTGGCGTGAGAATAGATTCGATGAGCGCGTTCGAAGGCGTCCTTTGCTTTTGCGATGTAGTCGAAAACAAGTTGCGGTTGCGTTACATCATCGTTCACGATCGCGCAGATCCCTTGGAAGCAATACAATTGCCCTCGGTAGAACTCGCGAAGGCTTTTGGCATGCGGATGCACCGAAGTTGGTCCACTATTTAGCTGCTGCCACCCTTGTTGCAGGAGCGGCAACGCTAAAATGCAAGCCTCCCTTCTGTTTTCCCAAGGGAGTAGCGACAACTTCCGGAGCGTGTGATCCATGAAATCGCTCTCCGGAAGGGTTTTAGAAAACAGCAGAAGGACCTTGTCGGCGAAGTGCATTTGGGGAGGAAGATATTGACCGACCATCAATAGAATACAAAAGCGATCCGAGGCGACAACGTTTTGCATAATCAAACCTCTCTTTTCTCCTTTGTTTAACAAAAGGGGAAATCTTTTAAAACAGAAATAATGCTGCTTTCTTTTCTAAATTAGGAAGAGGGCTTTTTTTCCATTGTGCTACTGTTTGGGTTACGACACTTTGTTGAGGTGTTGTTAATTCAGAAGCAACACAAAGTAATGTTTCTTCTCTTAACGTTTCCAGAAAGCCTTTAAGTGTATAACCATTGCGGTAGGGGGTCTCGATGAAAATGTGAGTACCGGGCTGCTTGGCGTACTGCTGAATCGCTTTTTTTCTTCCCGCTTCTTCGGCAGGAAGGTAGCCGTGAAACGCAAACTCTTGAGCAGGAAGCCCCGACAACATGAGCGCCAACAAAAGTGACGAAGGTCCTACGAATGCTTGAACGATGATTCCCAACTTCTTTGCGCGGAATACCAATTCCGAACCCGGATCTGCAATGCAGGGGAGTCCGGCGTCAGCGACGTAGCCCCAGCGCTCTCCCGCTTTGATCGGCTCTAATAAAAAATCCAAATCCTCGCGCGGAGTCTTTTTATTGTAGATAGCAATGGGAATGTCCCTAGCAGGCTTTTTGGTTTGGAAGCGTCCCAAATAGCGACGTCCTGCCGTTTCGGATTCTGCGATAAGGCCATCGATTGAGGCGACAGCTTCGTCGACGGAGGCAGGTAAGAAGGGTTGATGATGTTTGATGTCCGCTAATAAATTAGGGAGTAGTAAAAGTGCTGGTTTCATAAAATACGTGTAAGGTTAAATATTAATTGATCCGCAAGGAATTGAGGATCTGTTTGACTGTTTTTTGCTTGGAGCTCGGTTTCGTCGAGCGCTAAAATAGCATTTTTTAATTTTTCCGCTCCCAATTGGTGCGCCGTTTGGAGATTGCGCTCCAACAAGCTTCCTTTCATGTAAGGGTATTGACTTGCTACCTCTCCCGCGCCCATTCCGTTTTCGAGAATCGTCGCAATCTGAAGTTGCGTTGCAAATTGGCTGCGCATCTGTCTCATCATCTGGATAATGTTGCTGCCATCTTCGATGGCGGCACGGGAGGCTTCTAGAGCCCCTTTGAAGTCCTTCTTTAAAAGAGATTCCCCTAATAACCAAGTGTTTTGTATGTTTTGGACGAGGCAAACAGCAGAAACATCTTCTGCAGTAATGTTTGGACGGTCGCCAACAAAACAAAGGAGTTTAAAAAGCTCTTGCTCCAGCACCCCTTTATCGGGTCCCACTTGCTTAAGAAGCGCCTGTAACGCTTGCGGTTGCCACGCTTTTCCGTGCTCTTTGGAGCGGTGAGCCAACCAATCCGCCACATTTTTCTCTTTTTCCCACGGTTTCTCTTCTCCGATTTCGAGGATGACGCCCTCTTTCTCGCAAGTTTTATAGAAATTGGAGACTTTGCTAAAAGTGGAGCACGTCATCACCAATTTTACGGCGGGATTTGTGTTTTTCAGGTACTCGTAAAGGAGGTCCAGGTCTTCTTTGTTGTAGTCGTCGATATCGGTGACGATGACGAGACGGGTCGCATCAAAGAAACCTGAGGATTGAAGTTCGCCCAAAAGATCGCTCATTTTCCATTTGGCAGCTGCCCGCGACTCTGTTGACAGTTTGGGATTAGATAAAATTTTACCGATCTGTTTTTCCGCAGCTTTTACAGCAAGGCGTCGCTCTTCGTCTTCTTTGACGTTGATGAGGTAGATGGAAGAGAAGTGTTTGGGGTGGGCATCTTCGAGGTGTTTTTCGAAAGCGCGGCTAGAGGTTAACTTCACTCAACTTCCTCCTAAGAAGCATCTGGCTAATAGGAAGTATACTGTCTTTATGCAGATTTAGGAAAGGGTTAATTTCTTCGAATTTAATCCAAAAAATTTCGGGATACTCCTCACTTGCAGCAGCAATTTCCATTGCTTCCGGCTTGAGATCGACGAAAGTGACCAGTTCGTAAGCGTGAACCGAAGCGTCGTATGCTAATAATTTCAGTTGGATGGAGGCGACATACTCCGCGGCGATACCGGTTTCCTCTTCCAGCTCCTGTAAAATTAACATTTTAAGGTCGACTTCATTGCCGTTAATGGTGGAAGGATCGACACCGCCCGACGGTGCGCACTCGTAACATCCGGGGTAATTGGCCAAGAAAGAAGCTCTTTTTCCAATTAAAACAGAGCCTTGACACGTGGTCAATGCCGAGATCCCCAGCGGAATCACATTTAAAACAGATTTTAGAGCAGGGGAGTACCGTTGCGCAATCATGTATTTGTAGTCGACCCATTTTCCAAAAAGATATTCTTCTTCTACATGTTGCACCGAAAAGAGAAGGCCGTCGAAAAGTAGTTTGGATTTTTGTTGCTCCTCCCAGATGCGAGAGACTTCAGACTGTTGCCACTCTGTCAAGTGGTAGGGAGTTTTGTTGAGGTCGAATTTGATGTGGAAGTTGTTGTCAATTTCTCGGCTTTGTAGTGTCACGAACCCCTCCTTAGCGGTTTTTCTGATAGTATCTTTAAAATTTCATTCCAATTCTCTGCGTCAACTTTGTTATAGTACTCTTTTTTTAGTTTGGGGTGCACGGGATTCTTCAAAAAAATTGTGAAGATTCCGGCGCCATTGGCAGAGGCAACGCCACCTTCGGAGTCTTCAATCGCAATCGCCTGTGTGGGATTCACTCCCATTAATTTCAGCGCGAGGATGTAT
>CAMFKA010000207.1 GCA_945957185.1 uncultured Chlamydiaceae bacterium
ATCGTGATTTGTTCTAGACAGTGAGATCATCTTTACCTCTTTCGAACGTTCTCCGCGTCTCTGCGTCCCCGCGTCTCCGCGTTGTCTTGCTATTGTTCCTTGAAGATCGATTTCATTACGCTTCTGTTGCAGCGTAGTTTTGTGCTTTTGCCACTAAGTTCTGAAAAAAATGCCTTCCTTTATGATGCGGGTATGTCTTAAATGATAATCGAATAGCTGCAAAAAAGCGCTCGAATATATACTTTTCGGGGTGGAATTGCAGGACAATCACTCTGCCGTCTAGTGTCATCGAAGCTTCTACATCGCCCTCATGCCTGATCACAACATGCAAGTTGTCGGCAACTTTATCCAAAGCTTGATGATGGTTGGAATACCCTTCGGTGCCTTCTCCAATAATGCCGCGCATGATTTCAGCGACACGTGGGTCTGCCGCCGGATCGATAGTGAGCTGATGGTCAAGATCACTATGATTGTCAATATGTTGCTTGAGAGTTCCCCCGTGGAACACATTGTAAACCTGACTTCCTCGACAGATGGCTAAGATGGGAAGCTCTCTTTTATCAGCTTCTGCGATCACGGCGAATTCGACAATGGTGCGCGCATGGCTTTTATCGACATGGATCTCTTCTTGTCGGGTTTGTCCATAGAACCGCGGATCCACATCTAACCCCCCGGGAATAAGTAAACCTTGGATGTATTTTGTGATATTGGCTGCGCGTTGGTTGACGTAGTCTATTCCGGAGCCTGCCGGTGCGTATTGCAATATTGCCTGGGCGATACTTGTTGTGCCTTCCGGAAGTCCTTGCGATGCTATTTCACTCAATCGAGCCTCCACTTCGCTGTCCAAATGCTCGATAGAAGCCCAGTCTCCAACTGCGTCAAATAGAAGCGGGATGCCTCCTGTTTCTTTGACAGCTTCATATTCTGCATAGGTGTAGCTTCCGATTCCATTAAAGTCCCACCGAATTCCGATAACAGGACCTGTAAAATGTTGAGGGATTCCTCCCGTGATCACAAAGGCATCCTCGGTTCCGGCAAAGATGGTGTCGGTGAGGTCGCACTCGTCGAGTGTGGCAGAAGTAACGGTTGATTCAAGGAATGATGTTCCTTTTAAAGCACAATTAGTGAAGGAGACGTTTTCCATTGTCGCGTTGTTAAAGGCAACGTAAGGGGTTTGCGAGTGTTTAAAGGAGACGTTGGAAAATATTGAACGGACGAAACTGGAATCGGTAATAGAGGTGTTTTCAAAGCCGCTGTTGACGATTTTATTGCTGTTGATGCCTGTATTCCATATGGTGCTGTTTATCCACATAGCTGTGTCGAAGGTTACGTGATGGATTAAACTGTCCTCAAACCGAGTTTCAATAAAACGAGTGTTGATGATGTCGTTGTAAACAAAATGGCTTTCATCAAAATAGGAACGGAAAAAATTGGTGTTAACAAAAGTGTTATGCATGCTGGTGAAATTGCTAAAAGAAGAAAAAAGGAAGTTGCAATTGTCAAAAGCGGCTTGCTGGAACGTTGTTGAGTTAAATTGCACGCGAGTAAATGTGGAATCGGCAATAGTAATGGATGTAAACGAGCAGTCGTTAAAGTCGATCTCTTTGAAGTCAATGTTTTGGTATTTTTGGTTCTCCGAATCGGTAAATTTTAGGTCTGTAATACGATTCGAAAAATTATCTTGTTTTAGAAGTGCGTCAAAATCAATTTTTTGTTCCGGATTCTCGCTGTTGGTCTTTTGAATCGATTCTAAAATCGCGTTCAGATCACTCTGTGTGAGAGGCTTTCCGAAATAATAACGTTGAATTGCTGCTCCGTGAACTCTCGCTTGCGAGAGTCGAATAATAGCCATTAGCAATGCAGCAACGGATTCGAGGTTACGTCCATTTTTCTGAAATTCGCTATAAGCGATGTAGAGTTCTTTGACAGCTTGGGCTAATAACGACACAAAAATAAGCTCTCTTGAGCCAATCACGAACGACCCAAGATAAATAGTAGAGCTTACAAGTGATAATAGATGCTGCGAAGCACCTTTTAAGTCTTGATTTTTCAAGCAGACCAACATCTGCCAAGAAGAAGATCCTATAGAAACGAGCGTGACGGCAAAGCTGGTGACTGACGGATAGAGAATGGCGGATGCGGCACGAGCGGTGCAAATAGTCAGATTGAAGAGCTTGGAGGAGACGGAAGCGTCTCCGTTGATGATCGTCCAGGAGTGTTCAAGGGCAACATAAATGGTGACAACTTTTTGTGCCGGAGCATAAAGCGCGAGAAAGGGGAGTGCGACGTGAACAATTCTTTGAGGGGTAGAGGTGGGTGTAATAGTAGTTTGTTGAGTGTAGGGATCTAATCTTTTATTAGGGTCTATCGTCATAATTATTAGCTCGTTTTATGAATTAGTTTCGGATTATATGTGATTTGTTATTAAAGTTCAATGATAATTGGACTGGTTGGGTAGATTCAATTCTTGCAAAAAAATGTTAATCACTCTATACTGACTGTCAATGAACATTTTCTATTTGACAATGGCACTAATTGTTGCCGCTTCCAATTATTTGGTATTGTTTCCCATTAATGACTGGCTCACATGGGGAGCGTTCTCCTATCCGATTTCGTTTTTGGTCACCGAATTGGCCAACAGACATCACGGCCCTCGCTTTGCGCGAAAGGTTGTCTACGTTGGTTTTGCGGTAGGAATTATTCTTTCCTTTTTCTTGGCACCTCCAAGAATTGCCGTCGCTTCTGGTGCGGCGTTTTTGGTTTCTCAGTTGTTGGATATTGTTGTTTTTAATGAATTTAGGCAAAAAACGTGGTGGATTGCTCCGCTTTCGGCTTCTGTATTGGCATCAATAGTGGATTCTTCGGTTTTTTGGACGGTGGGATTTTGGGGAGAGGATCTTCCTTTGCTGACGTTAGCCATTGGGGACACGGCATTCAAAATTTTCATCGATTTTCTGATGCTAACACCCTTCCGCCTCTTGATGAGCCGCCGACAAAATATTGCAGCCAGCTAATTTTTTTCTATGTTATTGAAAATTAATATCCAACGAAAGGAGCGGATTAACGCGGAGGCGCGGGGACGCAGGGACGCGGAGTTTTTTCTTTTATAAAAGAACATAATTGTGATGTTTTTAGACGATGAAATCCCCTTTAGCAC
>CAMFKA010000208.1 GCA_945957185.1 uncultured Chlamydiaceae bacterium
TATAAGAGACAGTCGTAGATTCTTCCGTAGTCGCCGTTGACTCTAAAATACCAACCGGTGCAGCTGGTATACGTTGCAAAACCGGTAAAATCGGCGATTTGCAAATTTTTCCAAGTCACACTCTCTGTCAAATCGTCGGCAACTTCAGGATCGCGCGATCTCCAGCGAAAGTGGTCCTGACGGTAACCTGCAGCGAGGTCGAAGTTGAAGCTAGGAGCAGAGTAAACCGCCTCCAAATGAGGAGCTACGGTAGCGTAAGTAAGCAAAAACGTTGTGAGAAGTTTCTTCATAGGAGTCCTTCATTTTGTGAATTAATAAGAGGTTATGCCCTAGACGTAAATTATTGACAAGAGGATTTTTTTACATGCTGGGATATCCCACGGCAAGCATCTTCTAAAATATCTAACACCAAGTCAAAGGCGTTCCCTCCCTGAAAATAGGGATCCGGAACCTCTTCATTTTTATAGGTTTCACTAAAGGCGGTAATGAGGTGCACCTTCGCCTTTTCACTTGGGGTTTTGGCGTGCGCTTGCAAATGGTGAAGCACTTCCAAGTCGGCAGCTAAAATTAAATCGTACTCGTCGAAATGTCCCAACAGGAATTGTTGAGCTCTGGAAGTTAAAGGAACTCCCCGATTTAGCGCAGCCTCTCGCATCCGCTCGTCCGGCAAATGCCCTATGTGCCAAGAGCCGATTCCCGAACTTGAAATCCGCCATTCAGGTTCCATTTTTTTAAGGATCGCCTCCGCCGCAGGTGAGCGGCAAATATTCCCTAAGCAAACGAACATGACAGAAGGTTTTTTCTTACTCATATTTCTTCCACATTGCAGGCACATCTGAAGCCGTAGGTGCCGTTAACTGTCCCCGGATTGTTACGATGACGTCTCGAACAAGGAAGATCTTCTTTAGAAGACTTCCAGCATCCTCCGCGCAGTACGCGGTAAACCCCTTGTAATGGTCCTGTCGGATCTTCCGGCTCTTGCATCGAAATTTCGTAGAAGTTGTAGCCATACCAATCGTAGCACCATTCATAAACGTTGCCGGCGACATCGTAGATTCCTAAATTGTTCGGAGCGTAGCTGCAAACTGCTGTTGTGTCGGAACTAAAGAAGTTTGCTTGCGATTTTTCGATGTCATCGCCGGTTGGGTAGAGAAGTTGCTCATGTCCGCAACAGGCTGCGATTTCCCACTCGGCTTCCGTTGGCAAACGCTTTCCGACCCATTTTGCATACACCAACGCGCCATACCACGTGACACCGACGACTGGATGTTTGTGGTACCCCGATTCAATACTTAGTTTCCCTCCGCTTCGTTTGATGCGGGAGTCTTTCAATCGGATGATGTCTTGGTGGCTGCTATCTTTCTCCCCACCCATCACTTCAAGGAACTTCACAAACTGTTCGTTGGTCACCGGATGGACATCGATAGCGAAGCTCGACAGTGTCACTTGATGTCGCGGCATTTCGTCGCGGTTTCCTTCGTTGCTGCCTCGCGTGAACACTCCGCCCGGAATCGTCACCATGTCCGTCAGTATCGGTTTGACCTCGGAAGGCTCTTTTTCAGTTGGCGTGTACTGCTTTACAGTAGTATCGACAGTCAATGCCGCCATAGGGTCGTAGTTTTCGTCGGGACGTTCCAGCAATGCAGTATTGAGAACCGGTTTTAAGGTGACCGAGCCCCCCTCTCTCTTTTCAGCGGTGACATGAACAGCTAAAGTTTCGGCAGTGTGGATAATGACAGGTTGTTCCAGAGCTGCGACAACAGGTTCTGCAACAACAGGCTGCGAGATCTCTTCCAACAGCTCCGTCAAGTTAACGGCGCGGTCGGCGGGATCGAACGCTAAAGTCTTTCGGGTGAGTAGATCCCAATTGTACTCTAACTCAGACACTTTTTCGGAAGGCAATTTAAATAGCCCTTCAGGAAACTCTCCTGTTAATAAACTGTAGGCAAGCACCCCAAAGCTATAGATGTCCGATTTGAAGTCGATATTTTCGTTTCGCTTTTGCTCGGGAGATAAGAAAGCGAACGATTGAAGAAACGAAGCGTGAAGCGCTGATATTTTTTGAGCATCGCCCACAAAAAATTTGGATGTGTGCAAGCCGATCCCCAAGGCATCAGCCGTCATTTTATAGGCTCTCGACAGCAATGTCCCTGCTCCAATAACGCGGGATAACCCAAAGTCTGACAGGGTGATTTGGGGAGTTCCTTTTCCCTGTTTTATCAAGATGTTATTGAATTTCACACCTCTGTGGATGAACTCTTTTTGCACCCCTCTTTTGGCGTGAGCGTAATCCAACGCCGCGGCGATCTGCTGCAAAATTTTATAAAGCTCCATCTCATCGAGCCGTTTCCCTTGCGCCATAACATATTGTGCAAGGTTGGTTGTTTCGCCAAATTCGTCTACCACGCAATCGGAAACGATAAAATAGAGACCGTTTGCATAAGAGATGTTGTGAATTTTAACAATATTCGGATGGTCAAGACTTGCTATCGATGAGACATCCTCCTCGAATCGGGCGATAAAGGAGCGGTCGTTACTGAGTTCTTCAGGAAGGACTTTAAGAGCGTATTGTCGCTTAAGAAATCGATGTTCGGCAAGGTAAACAGAACCTAAAGCCCCATGACCGATTAGTTTGACTAAGGTGTAGTCACCGAGATTTCTTGTTTCCATTACAGCTCCTTGCTCTCTAACATTCTTTGCGCCGCTTCTAATGCGCGGCTATAACCAAATACCCCTTTGGAGTAATCTACAAACTGCTGTGCAAGGGGTCGATCATTAACAGCTATCGCCGCTCTTACATAAAACATCAAATCGCCCCTGGGGTACACAACCTTTTCCTGTATCATCGCTTGAAGCGCCGTCTCTACAATTTCCCTTCGGGAAGTCTCCGGCGCAAAAGCAATCATCATTTTGTAGAGCATATGATCGGACGGATTTTTTAACAAGGCGTTCTGTAAATTGCGATGAATTTCTTCTCTTTCCCTCTCTTTTTGTTCTCCGGGAAGAAGCCGTTCATAAAGTTTGATGTGGAGAACGGCGAAAGTTTTGTCAGCCATATAATATTGGGAGTCGTTGCCATACGCTTGCAGAAACAGAGGATAAAAC
>CAMFKA010000209.1 GCA_945957185.1 uncultured Chlamydiaceae bacterium
ACGCCATCATCACAGTAGGATCCATTACCCCACAATTTAAACTCACTGATCCACAGCAAATACCAAATCACCAACGCCTCACCGATGCTACTACAGGCATTCACATACCAGCTCTCTCTAAAAACCAGTGATGAGCAAGCTCACGCCAGCCACGAGAACCAAAACTCTCCCCCCCATAAGAAGCTAATGAAAATCAATGAAAAAGCACAAGGAATGGAGATAACAGTCCAAACGTAGATACTATAAATCGACTACAAAAACTCAATAAAAACCCTATGATGACACTTGACTAGCACTATAAAAACTCTAGTATTAAATTTAAATTATTTTTAAATGGAATGAATTTATATGAAAACATCCAGCTATGAACAACCAATAGCAAGTGATTCAAAATACCCATGGGGTGATCGTTTCAATAGATTGAAAGCCACAGAGGAAATGAGAAGATTTGCAGAGTATATTTTGCATCAACTACAATTTGACACCATAAACACTGATTTTGACTCAATTTTATCAATTTTTAATGACCATTTAAAAACCAAGCAAGATTATATTTTCGCAAACTACATTCGAAAGATAGATAGCTCAATCCAGCTAGATAACACCGATGCTATCGCAGAATTTCTATTCAAACAGTTCAGTAGAAACTGCCTAGAGATGGAGCACTTTTATTGGATACAGGTAGCGAACCAAAGAGTGTGTAATTTTGTATTCGCTATAACTAATAATTGGAGTTATTTTTTTGACAAAGACAGTGACCTTTACAAGAAAATCATCCCAAATCTTAGTCAACCAGGGCTAGCTTATTTTAGAAGTAATTCTTTTGAAGACACAATCTCATTAAGCCACATGCGTTTTACCAATAGTCACCCCAGAGCCAAAACTTCTCGTCAAAAAAAAGAAAGGATAATTGAGTATTTTGATCGCTTAGAAGATGGTATCGCTATAAAATCCAAACAACTTCAGCTTATTGAATTGCTTTGGGGTAAAATAATTAAAAGACAAAAACCTAAAAGCTGGTTGAACTTTAAAGAATTAGATGATGAAGATGTGCTATGGATAAAAGACCAGATAGATCAAGAGGACATTTTTTTAAAAATAATTGACGGCAATAGCAATGAAGATATTTCTGAAGCCATTACAACTTACTTTGATTTACTATTCGTATTTAAAGAAAGTGACTGCATAATCAAAGTTGATAAAATCAAAAAATCCCTAACCCAAAAAAATTACAGAAAAAACAACCCACACAACAAGCAATATAACTTTGTCATGAATATAGATATTGAAAGGAAATTAAAAGCAATAACAAAAGCAAAGGGACTAAAAAGAAATGCAGTCTTAGAAGAACTAATTAACGATGCATACTGCAGCATCAATCCCTATGAGAAATAGCATCAACCGTTAAGATCTAACTATAAAAATAACATGTTACATGGGGGCTATTACGCCCCCAGGAAAACTATATTTAATCGAGGAAAACCATCTATATCGCAGTTAACCTGTCTAAATGATCCGCCCACTTTTGCAACCACTCTTTGCACTCATCATTGTATCTGTGGAGGTTATATGTTCCTTCTATGCCCTTTGGAGCATGACCTAGTATTGCCTCCGCAATATCACTTGGGCATTTCAGCTTTGCAAGCCCTGTTCTAACGGTACGCCTAAGGTCATGTGGTGTCCACGAAGGTATATCAATCATTACATTGTCTTTGCGCAATCGCCACGCAGTTTCAGTTAACAACTTTTGAGGTATCGGCTTTTTAGTCAAAAGAGAGGGGAATAAACAATCACCTGTGATTAATTTCAGTGAATGAAGAAAGTCGATAGCTTGTCTTGGCAGCTGAACATATCGCTCGGTATCAGTTTTCGTTTCTTTTAAATGGAATGTACCATTACTTAGATCAATATCTCGCCAATAAGCACCACAGATTTCTCCGGTTCGACACCCTGTCCATAGCGTCATTCTGAGCACGTTTTTCTGTGGAATAGTAAAACCAGAACTTGGTAACCAGAGAAGAAATTTTTTTAGCTCTTCATCACTAAGAATTCGAGTTCCTTTTTGACATGTTAAACGCACTTTCGCTAATTTTAATCTTTTCTTTGCGTTCGTAACTGGGTTTACAAAGTGCTCATCCAGTTTACCCGTTCCAATTGCATAATCGAAAGCAGCTGATAGCTCACGAAGAACACTACCAGCTTGAACATTCGCTCCCCGCGCAACAATCTCCATGACCAAAGCCACGATATCGTTAGCTAGCACCTCCGTGGCTAACCTCTCTCCGAATACACGCACAGGATCGTTATAGAGAGTCCTTCGAGTTTCTGCTTGCCCTTTGGGTTTACGGGCTCCAGGTAAAATCCCTCCTTCCTTGGCGTGCCGATCTTCGATGTGCTCAGTCAGGTAAAGCTCGATCATGTCAGTGATGGTAAACGGTGCAACGACTTCAGGTTCCTGCTCGAGCTTGACTTTAACTGCGCTCAGCTCTGTAGCCGGACAGACACCTTGATGCCTCATGAGCTTCAATTCCTTGAACTTGGTCCTTGCCTCCTCCAATGACATGGCAGGAAAGACACCTAAGGTGACTTGCTTTTGTTTACGCGGATTCAAAGGGTCATTGTAGCGGTAGTAAAAGCTTTTCTTTCCCGTTTTCCCGCACGCTACTCGCAATCCTCGGTAATCACCGATGTCGACTTTATCTTTGTCTCCTGGCTTCATCGACTCAATTGCCTTGTAAGAAAGCGGTTTGCTATTCTGGGGCGCAGCCATCACTTACATCCTTTCATATCGTTTTTTATGAGAGAAAAGCGTAGGTTTTCATTCTAATCACGTTCATCATCACACAAACCTACGCTTTAGCCTACGCTTAGAAGCAAGATTCAGTGAGCTTAGGTGAGACAAACTGAACCATGCTGAGCTTTAACAAAGAATAAAGACAGTTTAAGAACAGCAACTTAACGGCGATCAGACATTGATAACAATAGAAAATCTACAACAACACACACCTATGATGCAGCAGTATCTGACCCTCAAGGCCGAGAACCCGGAGATCCTGCTGTTCT
>CAMFKA010000210.1 GCA_945957185.1 uncultured Chlamydiaceae bacterium
GTATAAGAGACAGGATCTCCCCTTACCGCGAAAACGCCGAACAACATTTTACTCGCGTCATCATCGAAAAGCCGTTTGGGCACGACCTCGAAAGCGCAGAAGCGCTGCAAGAAGATATTACAAAATATCTGGATGAGAACCAAATTTACCGAATCGACCACTACCTTGGGAAAGAAACAGTTCAGAATTTGATGACGCTGCGCTTCAGCAATCCCATTTTTGAATCGCTCTGGAATAATCACCACATCGATCAGGTGCAAATCACTGTGAGCGAAGAGCAAGGAATCGGTACTCGCGGAGCCTTCTGGGAAGAAGCAGGCATGCTGCGCGATATCGTCCAAAACCATATGATGCAGCTACTCTCGATTGTCGCAATGGAACCGCCCAATTCTCTGGAAGCCAACGCCATCCGCAACGAAAAAGTGAAAGTGATGCAAAGCGTCCGTCCGCTTCCAAAACAGCATCTCGATAAGAGCGTCGTCAGAGGGCAATACGACACCGGATTCATTGAGGGGGTCGAAGTTCCCGGATACCGCAGCGAACCTAACGTCAGCCCGACATCAAACGTCGAAACCTATGTCGCAATGGAACTTTTCATCGACAACTGGCGCTGGGCCGGAGTCCCCTTTTTCCTTCGCGCCGGCAAGAGACTGCCGAAAAGGATCACAGAGATCGCTATCGTCTTCAAACAAGTTCCTAATTACCTTTTTTCCAATAACAACGAGTTCCCCAACACTTTAGTGATCCGCATCCAACCAAATGAAGGGATCTCCCTTAAAATGAACTGCAAAGTTCCGGGAATGACGCATTTACAACCGGTAAAGATGGACTTCCGCTACGGATCGTACTTTGGAGGCGCTCCTCCGGAAGCTTACGAAAGATTGATCTGCGACTGTTTGTCTGGCGACAACACCCTATTCGCTCGCTACGATGAGCTGCTGGCATCATGGAAATTGCTGACTCCGGTATTAAAATATTGGGAAGAGAATCCCCCCGAAGCATTCCCCAATTACCACTCAGGCACTTGGGGACCAAAAGCGGCGGATGCAATTCTTCATCGCGACGGAAGAAAGTGGAGGCTACTCTAATGGACAAAGAAATCTCTATCCCCAACATCGAAGCAGAACTACAAAAGATTTGGCGCTCGAAAACAGTGGGCAATCAACTAAAGGCTAGTCTTTTTAATTTGGTGATCTACTCCCACGAACCTCGCCGCACCGAATACCTAAAAGGGGTGCTGAGCAGCTTCATTATGAAGTTTCCTTGCAGGATTATCTTCATCGATCACAGAAGGGACTCCCCTACCGACTATTTAAAAGTGACTGTTTCAGACACTTTTCCGGGGACAGAGGCGTCGACTGTCTCGTGCGATCAGATCTATATCGAAGTGACAACTTCTCTGTTGAGCAGAGTTCCCTATATCATTCTGCCGCACTTCATCCCCGACCTCCCGATCTATTTGATGTGGGGACAAGATCCGGTGTACGAACACGAAGTTCTCCCGGCGTTAGAGCAATACGCCGTCCGACTTATTTATGATTCCGAGTGCAACCACAACCTCAAAATCTTCAGCCTTAAAATACTGGAGAAAATGCGTCGCAGCAAATTGGAGTTTATGGATGTCTCTTGGGGGCTTATAGGAGGATGGAGAGACGCCATCGCCGAATGCTTCGAAAGCAATAAAGCATTGGAGTCGCTTTACAATTCCGATTCGATCACTATCGTTTACAACGCAGTGCAACCGGATAAAATTTTCCACGCCGAAAGGCAAGCGATCTATCTGCAGGCGTGGCTTGCTTCACAAATGCGTTGGCGTTTTGTCGGACAAATCAAAGACGATCACAAAATCACACTTCGCTACAATAACGGGAAGAAGGATCTTGAAGTGCATTTGGTTTCCGACAGGAAAGGAGACCTCCCGGCGGGTCAGGTGATGGCTTTTGAAGCTTCCAATCCAGAGCTCCACACCTCCATCAAGCTGCAACACGACAATCCCGCAAGACTTGTTGTCAATATATCGTCGGATGAGGAGTGCGAACTCCCCTTCATCATCACCATCGCAGACCCTCGCAAAGGGACTGCTGTTTTGAAGGAATTATTCTTCCAACGCCCCTCTTTACACTACAAAGAGATGTTAGACTACCTAAGCCATATCGATTTAGACATTTAACGGAGACAAAGTCCTATGATCGCAATTTTTTCATTTAACGAACGCGCCGACATTGCCCGCGGGCCGACAAAAACTTCTGCTATCGATTTTGCTGTCAAACAGTTCCTAGATGTCGCAAAAAACGCTATTTCTGTCCGTGAAGCTTTCCACGTTGCGCTATCAGGTGGATCCACTCCAAAAGCTATTTTCGAAAAATTCAATGCCGATATGCTGGATTGGAGCAAAGTGCACCTGTATTGGAGCGACGAGCGCGCTGTAGGCCCGACTGATGATGAAAGTAATTATAAGATGGCAATGGAGTCAGGGTTTTCTAAATTACCGATTCCTGAGAACCAGATCCATCGCCTCAAAGGTGAAGGGAATCTTGTAGAGGAAGCCCGCAAGTATGAAGAGCTCTTAAAAGCGAATTTGCCTGACGGCAGGTTCGATTTAGTGATGCTTGGGATGGGCGATGATGGGCATACGGCATCGCTATTTCCGGAGACACACGCTTTGACAGACACATCAGAGTGGGTGGCAGCGAATTATATTCCCCAAAAGGGAATTTGGAGGCTCACATTGACGTACACATCGATCAATCGAGCGCGCTCGATTGTGGTGTATGTTTTAGGTGAGGGTAAAGCACAGATGGTGAATACGGTGTTGACCGGACCCTATCTTCCATTGAAGTATCCAATTCAGGGGGTGGGGACACTTGCTCGTAAACCTCTTTGGATTTTGGATGAATCAGCAAAGTCTCTCCCAGATGGTGGATAGTAATCCCCCTGCCCTTGCATCCCTGAAGTCTCCACTAGATGCGGGGTAGTAACATCCCCCTGCCCTTGCCCATGCCCTTATCATTACCCATTTTTTATGCCGGCCTTGCAGGCCTCGACCTTATTTTTTTCTTT
>CAMFKA010000211.1 GCA_945957185.1 uncultured Chlamydiaceae bacterium
CGCCAGTTCCGAATTCCAACGTCGTGAAAAATGCATCGATAGCTTCTTGGGGATGTTCTGCAATCATTTCTCGTATCTCTTGCTTCGTTTTTTCGTCGTAATGCCCATTCAGCCAGTTGTCGATATTTTTTTGAGTCGCTTTATCAAATGGTGCTGTTGCTTCAGGTTTTGTCATGGTGACCTCCGAGATGGTACTGTTGATAATGTGGCAATAAGATTTTGCGCTGTGGCAGCGAAATGCTCGCCGGCAAGGCCGTCGACGCTATGGAGTGCGGCGGGGACCCCTTCATCTCCCCCAATTCGTATGGAGGGGATCAATGGAATCTGACCCAATAAAGGAGCGTGGAATTTAAATGCCAGCTCGGCACCTTTCCCTTCCCCAAAAATTGGGTAGTGGATTCCGGTGTCCGGTGCCGTAAACCCTGACATGTTCTCTATGACGCCTAACAAGGGGATATCGAGTTGATAGAAAGAGTTGATCGCTTTAATGGCGTCGAGCATAGCGACCTCTTGAGGCGTTGTCACCACAACCGCGCCGTCGATAGGGATTAGTTGACTAAGCGAGATAGGGACATCGCCGGTTCCCGGAGGCAAGTCGACGATTAAAAAATCCATAGGAGCCCAATCCACCTCTTGCAGCATCTTCTGCAGCATTCCGTGCAGCAAAGGACCGCGCCAAAGGATGCTTTTTGCTTCGTCGACGAAGAATCCCACTGACATCGATTGGATGCCATATTTTGTAAATGGGCGTATGCGGGAAGATTCGTGATGAGGGGTTAGCCTTCTCAAACCCAGCATAACAGGGAGCGAAGGGCCGTAGACATCGGCATCGAGAAGCCCGGTCGAGTAACCGGCTTTTGCAAGAGCAATAGCGAGATTGACGGCGACGGTGGATTTACCGACGCCTCCCTTACCGGAGCCCACTAATAGAGTGTGCTGCGCCGGCGAGTGAATCATCAGTGCTCCAAAGGCTTTTCAGCGAGTTGAAGAGTCAGCTGTTCCTGAATTTTATCGAAAGGAACTAACGGAGCGCATTTTGTGATCCCCTCGCACCGGTGGGAGGCTTCTTCCCAATCTTGACGCGTTTTCAGAAGCGTCGGCCACCAAGGGAAAGTGCGGCATTGGGTAGGGCGATGGGAGTAGATGCTGCATTTGTTATCGATTAAAAAAGCGCAGTCGAAATTGGTGGGGTCTTCGCGAAGAGAGAACCGTCCGTCGATTTTGCGGAGGTAGCGGTCGGCAAACTCTTGAAGTTCGAGGTTGAGATGTGTGGCGATGGAGCGGATTTCATCGTCGTTGACCCAGATGTAGCCGGGAGCTCCGGTGCAGCACTGCCCGCAGCCGGTGCATTCGAAATGGAGCCCTTCTTGATACCAAGGGTCAATTTGTTTAAGTCTATTATTCATGCTTGTCATTAATAATTTGACGGATTCCGGAAACTACAAAAAGGATTAAAAAAACGAGACACACTGCGCCGACAACAGCGGCTTCCAAAAACAAATTTGCTAAGAACATGATGATTACCTCGCAGTCGAATCGTCCAAATTAATACAAACAAAAACGTTTGTCAAGAAATATATAAGGTGATAAAGTGGTCGAGAAATTCTGTAAACTTATAAAGGAAAGATATGCAAAAGCAGAGAGAACATTGGAGCTCACACTTAGGATTTATTTTGGCAGCGGCAGGATCGGCAATCGGTCTCGGAACGCTCTGGAAATTTCCTTACGTCACGGGACAAAATGGTGGGGGACTCTTCGTTTTCATCTACATTTTTTGCACGTTCTTCATTGGGATCCCTGTTTTCATAGCTGAATTAGTATTGGGTAGAAAAGTACAAAGAGGCGCTGTCGGAATTTTCGCAACGCTGTCTGATGACTCCGCTCTTTGGAAAGGCGTGGGTTGGATGGGAGTTCTCTCCTCATTTCTTATCATGTCTTTTTACAGCGTCGTCGCAGGTTGGGGACTCAACTACGTCTTTATGAGCCTCAATAAATTTTATGAGGGACGCTCTGCTGTCGAAATTTCTGAAGTGTTCAACGTCCTCGCAAGCTCAGGCGATATCACCCTTTTCTGGCACTTCGCTTTTACCGCTCTTACCGTCGCCGTTGTTTTGCCGGGCGTACGTCAAGGTGTTGAGTATTGGAGCCGTTTCATGACGATCTCCCTGCTGGTACTATTCGTGTTTCTATGCAGCTACAGCTTCACCTTAGATGGTTTTGATAAAGCAGTGTCCTTTATTTTTACTCCCGACTTTTCAAAGTTTAAACCGTCCGGTGTGATCGAAGCGTTAGGGCTCTCCTTCTTTACCCTTAGCTTAGGGCAGGGGATTATGCTCACTTACGGCAGCTACATGCGCCGCAGCGAAGATATTCCGGGAGTAAGCGGCCTCATCGCCGTGATGATCACCATCGTCGCTTTGATGGCGGGGTTGATGATTTTTCCTATCATCTTCACATTTGATTTTCCTCCGGAAGCAGGCCCCGGGCTTGTATTTAAAACTCTCCCCATCTTGTTTGCAAAACTGCCGGGAGCACTGTTGATCTCAACAGCATTTTTTACACTGTTTGTTTTCACTGCGCTGACATCAGCAATCGCTTTAGTGGAAGTCGTTGCAGCAAACTTGATCGACCTTTTGGGTTGGACTCGCAAAAAAGCTGTTCTGCTCACCGGTGCTGCTAGCTTTATCTTCGGTATTCCTAGCGCATTATCTAATACCAATGTATTATTTGGAAATTGGCAGCTCATCTACGGAAAAAACTTTTTCGAAACTGTCGACGCTCTGGTGTCGGTGTGGATGCTGCCGATCGGTGGATTGATGATTTCCATCTATGTCGGATGGATTTTGTCTCCGGCGATGCTGAAAGAGGAGTTTGAGGCCGGTTCGAAATACGGATGGCTATTCAAACCGTGGGTATTCTTTATCCGATGGATTGCCCCTGTTGCGATCATCTGCATCTTCTTACAGCAGAGCGGATTGATTAATTTTGATACGTTATTTCAGAGGTCATAAACCCTGATA
>CAMFKA010000212.1 GCA_945957185.1 uncultured Chlamydiaceae bacterium
TTGTTGAAAATTGGAGTAAAGAGTATTTTCAAAAACAAGTCGAGAAAATAGAATTGATTTTGCCTAAAACAGTAATATTTAGAATTGCTGACGGGAAGCATCCATTGATTGATGAAAGGCTATTTTCTTCCGCTATAACAAATCTTTCTGGAGATGAGATTGAAAAAATAATTAATTCAAATACTTATTGGTTTCAATCACTTAAAGAAATTGAACTGTTGGATGATCAAATTGAATATTCATGCATTTTTATGCGATTTGATGATCCAGGACGTCCAAAAGAAATGAGCTATCGTCATCACAAAAATCAGTCGTTAAAAATAATCGCTGTGCCGGGTAAGAAGTATGAGTTGCCGGGCTGGTTTATTAAAAATTGGAATTTTCGTTCGCAGGTTTACTCAAACAACGTCACACGTGCTCTTTATTGGTTTCAGCCAGTTATATTTATGCCAAAAGAAATACAAGTAAAGTTTGCTAACTACGCGCAAGAAACCGGGATAGAAAGGCATTCAAAATTATGAGAATTTTGTTACTGCCGAGGGGGAATGTGTTTTTTTATCAAAAACCAAATTTTGAATCATTTTCGGTATACATCAACAACGTGGGATGAGACGCATGCTGTACCAGAAGATGTTATTAATGATCAGCACCAATCCCGCTATTTGCGAAGCTTTCATTTCTACACAGGTTCCTAGGCCAACAGCAAGCAAAAAACTATGATAGAAGACATCTTCTTTCAGATCGACATATGATTTTTGATAAGCCAGATCCGAAACGCAGTAAGTTGCATACAACGCTGCTGTAATCAATATGCGAACGACGGTGTAAATTTTCCAATCCACAATCGATACATACCTGGGAGCCATTATTTGCGTCACATGCTTAACGCCGTTGTAGAGCACGGCTTGCTGGATATTCCACTGAAACATAGCCAATTCGACACAGGGGACACCCACTCCTTCAATGATAAATCCGGATATATTTTCTTGGAGAGATCCGGAAAAATGATCTTTTATATCGTAGAGCCGCAACATTTGACGATCGAATTCTTTGAAGGGGCATTTTGACAGGGGTATTAAAAGAGGATCGATTCCCGAAGGTATCGGAGCGCTATATTTGATCCGATCTTTGGTAGCATTGATCAAAATGTCCATCAGCTTATTGGGGTTGCTTTTGAACGCTCCCGATGCGATTTCATAGATTTTGCGAACAAATTCCGCAACATTCCCTGTGTGTCTTGTGCCAATAAGATTGGCTGTAAATCCCAACAAGAAACTAACCACAACTTTATCTTTAAGAAGACGTGCATTTCCTCTTATATCTCCATAATGAAGCTGAATCCCAAATGCCATGCTTACCAACCATCCTGATTTTCTAAATACTTTACGATTTCCAATGCTGATTCCCCAGGACTTAACTCGGAAGAATCCAATTCCAGATCGTATTTAAAACCGTCGTGTACTGTCTTGTAATGACTTCTGCCATGGCCCACCGGAGACGTGTTTCGGGATTTTTCACGCTGTTCAATCACTTCAAGCGGGGCGTGTACTTTCACGTAATACGCTTTCAACCCTTCGAGCGCGTGCAGCAAATCAGCCCTCCATGTCGGGTCGTATTGAATGTAGTCGACAACTAAGTTGTTTCCCGCTTTCACGTAGGCAGCGATAGCACGATGCATTCCTTGAATGATTCGAAAGCCTGCAGGTCCTATGGTAAGCGGCACAATGGGAAATCCGTCTTGATCTTGCAACAGTTGAACTCCACGGATCAACTCCCCCTGAGCTGTGTGTTGAACAAATTGTTTCGTTTCTTGAAAGGAAGAAAGATCCGGCTCCTCAATCAGCGCATCGAAGAATGTGTCGATCCCTACTCTTAGAAAAGGTTTTGGAGAGATTTTCTGTAGTTCAGTTTGGATAGATGTTTTACCGACAGAGGAAGGGCCGTTCAATAGGACAACAACACCTTCTTCCAAATTTAAATTGTTCTTATTTGTCATGTTTACCTCAAACGACATGAGAATACATTTTGAAAATATTTAGGTTAAAGTCTTGAGGCAATGATGTCAAATTATACCGAACGTCAGTCAAAATCTGAGTGTTTTTATCGAAATTTAATATTTTCTTAATAAATTACATGGGATCGAAATGTTAAAATTTTATTACAAACATTATAGTGTTGAAGGAGTGGAAAATGAGCGTGCTTTCTACAGTAGAATCTGGCAGTTCGACGTCATGGTCGAATGAGGGTGACTCATTCAAACGAACAAAGTTTACAGCTAGCGGAGTTGTTAAAACAACTCACTATCGGCAAGCGGATGTGCTAGGAAAAGGGTCGGGGTTTAATGTCTATTTATTAAAACCAATAGAGGGGGACGGACGACCTAAAGCCTTGAAAATATCGAAGAATAGGACAGGTGAAGCGCCGCAGCTCATCACTTTAGAAAATGAATTTACAGTGATCAATCGATTAAAAGATGATTGCAAATTCTATGCGAACTATTTAAAACACATCGTCTTAAAAGAGCATGTCGTACTCTCTCGAATGGATAAAACTTTACATGAAAGTCATCATCAGCTTAGTTTTGTTGATTTGTTGTTGATGGTTGATGACCTATCAAAGAAATTGTTAGATATTCATAACGCTGGGGTTATCCACTGCGATATTAATTTGTGGAATATTATGAGTGATAAGAATGGCAAGTATCAGTTTATTGATTTTGGGTACTCTTCTTTAAGCGAATCATGTCCGTCCGATGTTCATCGTAGAGTAGGAAAGGCTATGGATGTGTTTTGCTTTTCAAAGGAGATGAATGCATTAATTCTGCAACACCTAAAGGACCACCCCGCTTCACTGACGAAGGATTTACAAGAAAAAGCAGAAAATATAGCGATAGATTACGATAGTGAAGTGTTGGAATCCCTGGATTCCAAAAAAGAAATCCAACAGCTTCAAAGTAGGATTGAAGCTGTTCTCTCAGAAATTCAGGGTTCACAATCTTCTTAGATGCCTTAAGAT
>CAMFKA010000213.1 GCA_945957185.1 uncultured Chlamydiaceae bacterium
TGTGGCTACATGCTTTAGCCGCATCCGCGGCATAGAACACATCTCCTTCCAACCAAAAGTAGCCACACTCGCCCAGGTTGGAGTGAGCATAGCGAACGGAAACCTGGGTAAGATCAAAATAAAAATTTGAGCCCTGAAAGGGCGACCTAAACGCTTAAGTTGACGGCATTGGGGCAATGATTGTGGGGGTTACATTAAGTACGCAACTCCGGCGATTGCCGCAGTATCCGTCCGCAAAACATTCTTACTCAACGAAACCCCTTCCGCCCCCAACTTTCGCAGCACATCTTCTTCCTCGTTTGTCAGTCCGCTTTCAGGGCCTATGACCAACATGCTATCCTCATCCCTCACCACATCAGGGAGAAATTTCGCCCCTTCATCGAAGGCTCCAAAAAACGTCTTACAAGGCAACTCCGTCCACTGCTTGATCCCCTTCTTCTGGACCAGCTTCGGCAAATAAAGCGAGCCACACTGCTTCATCGCGGAAACCAAAACAGCATCCACACGTGGAAGCGCTGCCTCTTTCCTCTCGCTTTTCTCGCCAACAAATAACCAGAATTCGGTTACACCCAGTTCGGTGCATTTCTCCAAAATAGTATCCAGACGATTGGCTCGCGGATAAGCTTGAGCAAGAATCACTCTGCGCGCCGGCGGGTCCTCTCTCACAACCTTTTCAACGAGAAGAGTAGCTTGACGTTTGTCTAACGATTCAACCCTCGCTTCTGCAAGAGATCCATTGCCGTTGACAAGATCGACGACATCACCGACGCGGCATCTTGAAACATGAGCCAAGTGGTGCAGTTCAGTATCGGCAAGAGCGACGGTGTCGCCCTTTTCTAAGGAGGCATTCAGGTAAAATCTTTCGTGAGGCATAAGTAAAATAGGTTATTGTGTTTTGACTGTAACTTTATTTTCCCCTAACCGACACTCGAGCGAGAGCTTTTTTTCCGGATCGGTATAGAGAGAAAATTTCTGTAAATACTCTCTAAACCTATTACGCAGCTGCTGCTCCCTCTTTTTAGACAGAGGCAGCGCACTATTTTTCTGGTTCGCCGAGTTTGCGAAAAGAAAAGCCAGATAAGTGTTTTCCAGCTGTCTAGGATCGATCACCTCAACGCTCCACTGAAGCAGCTCCCTCTCCGACTGTGGGGAAGCGATGATCACAATTTCGATGTTGTCAACGACAACATCTAGGAACAATCTGCTGACGTCTTTGGCATACAGCTTGGTATTCAAAACAGCGATCCCCTCTTTTTGCAAGATCGGTGTCGTACTTTGCAGAGGGAAGGTTTCGGGATTGATTTTCGTGATATTTTTTAACGGATAAAACACTCGAATCGGCACCTGTTTATCGACAGGCAAAAACTCTTGTCGCAAGAAATCAATCCGGATCGTCTGTGCTTCGGGGTCGTTGATCTCTTCGAAGATGGTATTATAGAAGGGAACAGCAACTTGCTTCCACTTATTGGGAACAAAAAAGCTGACCTCATCATTTTGCAGTCCCTGCTGCGGTGTCTTGACGGAATCGAGCTCTTCTTTGGTGATGTCATTCAAATTAAAAGTGACTTCTAAACCGTTCTCCTTGATCTTTTGGACTTCCCCTTCAGCTCCGGTGATGGTTTGCATCAACCTTTGCGGCCACACATCCAAAAATTCGTAACCGGGAGGAGGGTCACCGATCGGTCTGTTAACTGTAACCGGAACTTTCGCCGTCACCAATCGGCTGATTTTAACCACAAATTCGTTGTTGCTGACTTGTGTGATGTGGTTGTGCAGGTCGATATTAGGGTTGAGGCTAATCAAATTCTTTTTGTTGATCTGTACAATCCACTCGGCATGGTCGATCGAAGAAGCATCGATCAGCACCTCTAAATCTCCCGGTTCCAGCTCGTCGATGACATCTTTGGTTCCGCTGAGAGTAAGGGTGATCCGTTTGCTCAAAATCCCGTTGGGGAGCAGCCCGGTAATGGTTTTATCGATAGGGAGATTGACAATCCTGATAGGAACGTTACGGATGATTTTTGTATCAGTGATCGACTGGTTGACAACAAGCCAGATTACCAAAGCAGCGATAAGGGAGATCAGCTTTCTAGGCCAGTTGTTGATAAAAATTTTCGTGACTATTGAGTCCATTGTTTAATCATCCCTACAATATCAAAGCTCGATTTAATTTCCGGTTTGGGTGGATTGAAGACGCTGCGGATGATCCCCTTGAACCTGTCAGACTTCACGCCGCGAGTCATGATGCCATCACGAGCGATAGAGACTTTACCGGTCTCCTCCGAAACGACAATGATAAGAGCATCGGTGACTTGGCTCACTCCCAGTCCCGCGCGGTGGCGTGTTCCCATCGATTTAGACAACTGAGTGGTATCGTCCGCCAAAGGAAGAATCGTCGCCGCTGACACCAAAGTAGTTCCGCGGATAATCACGGCGCCATCGTGGAGTGGCGTCGTGGTAATAAAGATCGATTCCAGAAGCTCCGGAGAGAAATTTGCATTCAGCACGACGGCTTTATTCGCAAATTCGTCCAAAGTATCCTGATTTTCCAAAAGGACAAGAGCGCCGATTCTTCTATCTGAAAGGCGGTAGACGGACTGCGTAATCCCCTCCAGAAATTTATCAAACTCATCGATCTCTTTATATTTTTTCCCTTTAAAGCTTAACTTCGATAGCGCCAAGCGCAGTTCTGGCTGAAAGATAATCAGCAACGCAATCATGGCGACGTTGACAAAGTAGAGCAATAGCTTTTGAATGACAGGAAGTTGAAACCATGTGGATAGACCATAGAAAGCGATAAATGCCAAAATCCCGAGGAGGAGATCCATCGCGCGCGTGTTCCAGAAGAAGGATAGCGTATAGTAAATCATCACCGAAATAAGGATGATTTCAAAGAAAGGCACTAGCGCTTGAAAGATGTACATGCCCGCTATCCGTACTCCTGTTTTTGAACGTTACTATTCTCAACAATATTGAAA
>CAMFKA010000214.1 GCA_945957185.1 uncultured Chlamydiaceae bacterium
CAAAAACTCTCAGTGTTCTCAGTGGCTCAGTGGTGATTAATTATGCAACAAGGCCATTTTTGAATCACTTTCAGTATATTTGGCTTGCACTTCGCGAGAAATTCTCCGACAATAATGGGTATGATTGTTGTCATTGCAGAAAAACCCTCCGTCGGAAGAGACCTCGCTCGCGTGCTAGGTGCAACACAGCGGCATGAAGGCTATATGGAAGGAAACGGCTACGCCGTGACCTGGGCTTTCGGTCATTTGGTCACCCTCGAAGAACCCGAAGAGTACGATCCTGCTCTAAAATCGTGGAATCTCGGCTCCCTCCCTTTTGTTCCCGAGCAGTTCAAACTAAAAGTATCTCCGGATAAAGGAGTTAAACAACAATTCGCCACCATAAAGAAGTTGTTGAGCTCTGCCGACTCCATCATCTGCGCAACAGACGCGGGAAGGGAGGGTGAACTCATTTTTCGCTACATCGCCAAGTTGTGCAAATGTGAAAAGAAACCGACGCAGCGCCTGTGGATCAGTAGCATGACCGATGCAGCGATTAAAGAGGGGTTTCGTAACTTGAAACCGATTCAGGAATTCGACCCCCTAGCTGCCGCAGCAAGCTGCCGATCACAAGCGGATTGGGTCGTGGGTCTTAACGCCACTCGCGCCTATACTGTTCTATACAGCCATGGTAGAGGAGTTTTAAGCGTTGGGCGTGTTCAAACTCCTGTCTTAGCGCTCATCGTCAACCGCGATCTGGAAATCAAAAATTTTAAACCGGAAGATTATTGGGAAGTTTGGACTTCCTACCGCTCTGTCAAATTCAAACACAAACAAGACCGTTTTAAAGTTAAGGACGATGCTCAAAAGCTGGTTGAAAAGGTCAGCGGACAACTGCTTACCATTGTCAATATCGAGGAAAAAACAAGCTCCTCACCGCCTCCCCAGCTGTTCGATTTGACAGAACTGCAACGAACAATGAACCGTCTTCACGGGTTGTCGGCAAGCCAAACCTTGGAAATTGCACAAACGCTGTACGAAAAAAAATTGATCACTTACCCCCGTACAGATAGCCGTTATCTCAGCGACGATCTATATCCGCAATGCTCTTCGGTTTTAAATCAATTGACAGGAGGGTTTTCAGAGCAAATCGCTCCCCTAGATTTACAGAAACTGTCAAAAAGCAAACGGTTCTTTGATAGCGGGAAGGTGACGGATCACCATGCGATCATCCCTACAGGACAATTGTCGAATGGACTGTCGCCACAGGAATCTCAAGTTTATCGCGCTATTGCAATCCGATTTATTTCTATCTTTTACCCAAATTGCGAAAAAGCTCACACAACGGTCTTTGCAGAGGCTGCAAATGAACAATTTAAAGCCAAAGGGACTCAAATTCTGAAGGCAGGGTGGTTTGCTCTGTATCAGAGCGATAAAGAGGATAAAAAAGAAGAAGAGGACGAGCAGCTGCTGCCAATCTTCACAAAAGGGGAAAGCGGAGAGCATCAACCGGAGCTCAAAACCTGTAAAACAAAGCCCCCTCCATTTTATTCGGAAGCGACACTATTGAGCGCGATGGAAACAGCCGGAAAACATGTGGAAGATGACGCTTTAAAAGAGGCGATGAAAGAGCGCGGTCTTGGCACTCCGGCAACTCGTGCAGGGATCATCGAAACGTTACTGAAACGAGAGTACATACGGAAAGAGAAAAAGCAGCTTCACGCTACTGACAAAGGAATTGAGTTATTAAGACTCTTAAAGCCTCAGCCATTGTTGACTTCCGCTGAAATGACCGCCGATTGGGAGTACCGCTTAAAACAGATCGAAAAGGGGAAAATGGGTGCGTCGGATTTTATGACTAATATCCGCGAATTCATCACCCAAATCATTAACGGACTCAAAAATCCCTCTGCAAGTGCAGATGATGATCTAGGCAGTTGCCCACTATGCAAAGCGGCGGTGATAAAAGGTCGAGAGGGGTTTGGCTGCTCGAATTGGAAGCAGGGGTGCCTCTTCCGCTTCCACGCCCATCAGTACGGCACTGTACTGACTCCCAAAGATGTCCAAACGCTGATGTATCGCGGACGCCTCGCTTACCCTCGGAAGCTGGTAGATCCCTCAGGTCAAGAGATTCACGGATATATCACCATCGATCCTCGAACGGGGCAGTTGGGAACCCTCACAAAAGACGCAAAAGATGCGGAAGGGTCTCTAGGGGCTTGCCCCTTGTGCAAAGGGCCTGTTATCGAGAAATTTAAGACTTTTTCCTGCTGCGATTGCGATTTTCTGATTTGGAAATCCATCGCAAAACGCCCGGTTTCAAAATCGTTAGTGCAGGTGCTATTGAGCAAAGGGAAAAGCCAAGTTTTGAAGGGGTTTCGCTCGAAAGCAGGAAAAGTCTTTAGCGCCGCTTTGGAGTTAAAAGAGGGCAAGATCGTCTTCACTTTCGATAATAGCGTCAGCTAGTGGTGTTATACATCTTCCATCGGATGTTGGAATCTCTTATTTTGTATGCCAACGTGCTCAGTTCTTTAAGCTGACCTTTAATTTCATTAGCCCTTCTTTCCGAAAGCTCTCGCGCAGTGATGCTTCGCAACTCCATATTTGGTTGGAACTCGCTGCATTCAATGATATCAGGATCTTTAGCGAGTGCTTCTTCCAGCTGTTGTATTGTTTCTTCAAATTCTTGGGTTATCCGTGCTAGCTCCTCATGGGATGATTTTTTACATCCGGTGATCGCTAACCCTCTGGGTAAGTAATGAAGGCTTCCAAATTGGGATGCACGACAGAAAAATGATGAAATGGGTAACATAACAACTCCTTGAATGATTTTTTTAGCTTAAATTATTAAAAACTAATTTTCAAGGAACGATAGCAAGACAACGCGGAGCCTGTGTCTCCGAGCCGCCCGCGGCCCAATGTCGTCAACTTAAGGAAAATTTGAAGGAAAATTGCAGCTAGAGCGCGAGCGCGACTGATTTTATAGCCCACTGCGA
>CAMFKA010000215.1 GCA_945957185.1 uncultured Chlamydiaceae bacterium
CGCGGCATAGAACACACTTCACTCCAACCAGAAATAGCCACACTCGCCCAGGTCGCAGCGAAGCGGAGGCCTGGGGCAGGTCAGAAAAAACATCAGAGGCTTGAAAGATCGACATAAAGTCCTCAGTGACCTCACCTGCTCTGTGGTCATTTATGTAATCATGAACTCAAAAACTTCGGTTTTAGAATAACGTCAATATCAAATTAATTCTTTACATCTTTTGGTTTTACTATTAGTATCTCAAATTAAGAATAAACACCAAAGGAAGCTATATGGCTAGCTCTAGTTCATTTTCTTCTTCCATTCCAAAATTATCCTTCCCATTGGGAAAGCCGATTGTTGAGATTGTAGAACAGGTCTCTTCAAGTGATTTCCCTATCTCACTTCGTAAACATGAAACGAATATTATCTCCCGTTCCGAAAGCCACCAACCTCAAAATACTCCCATTCATTTCGAAAGCAGCCCTAAAAAATCGATGACGACATTTTCGTTTTCATGCGGTGTTAATAAAGAAGACAGAGATCGCGTCATCCGACTAACGCAAGAGACTCTTGAAGTCTATTATCGCGCTGTAACAGCCTCAAAAGCGCGCAAACCCGGAATCGTGATAGTGATGCGAAAAATAAAAAGCGGCTTGGGACTGCGAAACTTAATACACTGTGCCAATGAAGTGAAAGCGGGAACAATGAAACCCGAAAGAGTCATTGAATACCAAATACGCGCAAAAAAGACATTATGGAAGATGGTCGAGACGATTCAGCAGTATATCGAGCTGGATCAAACCCATTTTACAGTTACCAAGAAAGGTGGAGAACTGAAGTCACTTCACGTCTTTACACTCATCCGAAAGGCTATGGCGATAGTCTCACTAAGAGAATTCGCAAATGAACTCGACTCCCAACTGCTGCGCCAAAAAATTGTTAAGTGCTTTTATAAAGTACTGACAGGTAATTTGGAGATGAGGTGTTCTGATCTTTTAGAAGTGATCGTCGAAATCGGAAAAATCCCTTTGATACAAGGGATAACCTCTTTGCGAACCTTAGTGGCAAAAGACTATTTAACAGCAAATCCCGACGCACCTACGACAGATCTGATTATTGCTCTTGGTTATGAAGCAATGTTTAAATTGTCAACACCGGAAGAACTTGTGAAATTTGAAAATGCCCTTATTTGTAATGTGTCCGAACTTCTCTCCTATGACGGTGAATCGATGGATCGTGTTGAACTCTTTATGGTAAGCTATCGCGAGCAAATAGCTCACTTTCGTAACCACATGCTATCCGTAAAGATTCGCGAACAGGGAACCTTTGCGAACCGGGAAGATCTGAAAAGGCGCGTGGAGTTACAAATTAATTGCAAGGAAGTCACACTCTGTTTAGAGCGCTTTGAAACCATGTTTCATTTCTATATCGAATCAAGTTTGATTTTATTAGAGAAATATTTTAGAGCCGACTTTTCTACTGATTTGAAATCTTTTAGGGAACGTTTAAATGCAGCTTTGATATCACCGTACAATCGAGAGGAACTATCGAAGTTGTGCAGTTTGCTCAATTACCTTGTATGGAATGTACTTGAAAAACATAATGTGTGTCTTGCAACACATTAAATTTACCGACGTGGGGTCTTATGCCTTTCACACTACCCGACAGCAAGCAACACGGAGTCAATATCCCCTTGTTCTCCATCCGCAGCGAACAGTCGTGCGGGATAGGGGAGTTCCTCGATTTGATCCCTCTGATCCATTGGTGTAAAGACGTCGGCTTCCGCGTTTTGCAAACGCTCCCTTTAAATGACACGGGAGATGAAAGCAGCCCTTACTGCTCCCTGACAGCTACTGCTTTGAATCCTATTTTTTTAAACCTCACCCATCTGCCCGGACTCAAACTCCACCCCCATTTAGAAGAGCGCCTCCACAAACTCCAACAACGCAATGCCGACCCCTATATCGATTACAAAGCCGTCATCACAGAGAAGATGCAATTTTTAAAAGAGTATTACGGATTTTTCAAAACACAAATTTTTGAAAACCACGATTTCAGAGAGTTTTTTTACACTTCAGACTGGTTGAAGGGGTACGCCCTGTTCAAGGCAATTAAAATGTCAAACCACTGGAAGCCGTGGCAAGAGTGGGATGAATCCCTCAAAGCATGCTCTCCTGAAGCTTTGAGTGCTTTAGAGAAAAAATTTGAAACTGAAATTGACTTCCACATCTTTGTACAATTTCTCTGTTTCCGACAAATGGCTCAAGTGAAAGCTGTCGCAGAGTCCGCCGGAGTGGCTTTAATGGGCGATTTGCCTATCCTGATCAATAAAGAGAGCGCAGACGTTTGGCTTCATCAGAATCTGTTCGATCTCAGTCGCACCGCTGGAGCACCTCCCGATCAGTATTCACAGGCAGGACAAAATTGGAGCTTCCCCCTCTACAATTGGGAGGCTCTCAAAGCGGAAGAGTATGGCTGGTGGATCAAGAGGCTTCAGTGCGCTTCCCGCTTTTACCACCTTTACCGAATCGACCATGTGGTGGGGTTTTTTCGCATTTGGAGCATTCCTCTCGGATTAAACGCCACAGAAGGAGCGTTCAACCCCGAAGACCCCGCCACGTGGATTTCTCACGGCGACGCCATTTTGAAAATGATGGTCGACAGCACTAAGATGATTCCGATAGCGGAAGATTTGGGAACGGTTCCGGATGAAGTGAGAGAG
>CAMFKA010000216.1 GCA_945957185.1 uncultured Chlamydiaceae bacterium
TGCTTCAAATTTTACGCATGGAATGTTAAGAAATTTCTTCATGCAATTTCCCTGCTCTAACAACAACCTAAACCACGATTTTGTTGTCATCAAAAGATTTAAGCCGGGATTTTACGCAGAAGCATTTATTGTCATCAGTGTTGCTTTAGGGATATTGGTAATGTATTCACTGATAGATTCATCTTTTCGCTACGATCATTTGACATAATTCACCACTGAGCCACTGAGATCACAGAGGAGCAATGAGAAACATGAGAACATTCATATTTCTCAAAAATCCTCAGTGCTCTCACTGGCTCAGTGGTGATGATTTAGTAATAACCGATTCTATAATCAAGTTTAAAAAAGCAAACGTCTCTTGCCAGGCCTTTTCGTACGCTAATTGGTTCCCTTCCGGGGTTCCTCCTAAGGCACACCAAAACTTTCCTACGGGATGGTAGATGGGTTTGTCATAGGGAGCGATAATGCCGTGCCCGGCATCAGGAAAATCAATAAATTTGCGAAGAATGGTCGACTCATTTTCATCAAGCCTTTCAGCAATCTGCTTTGCATACAATGAAGAAGGCCAAATTTTGTCCTCTTGTCCCGAAATCACTAATAAAGGGCAGCGGATATTTTCGACTTGAATGGCTGCATGATCAGCGTCCTTTTGGCTTTGCTGGCGTGCCAAAAATAAGTCAACAACGGAGTAAGGGTCGCTTTCGGTGTTTTGATGAAATGTGATTTTACCTTCGTCTGTTGCCATACGCAAATCATCCGCTTCGGTCAGGAAGGGGTCATCGTTTGATAAGCCTTTCAGATAGGGTGTGATCGCTTTGTTGTTGTGAACCCATGCCGGTTGGTTTGGATGGGGAAATCCTCCGCAAACATGGCTGCTGGGGACATAGGCAATAACGCCATCTACAAGTTCCGGAAACTGCGAGGCCAACAGAAGGGAAAGCTCGCCTCCTCTAGAGTAGCCTAAAAGGGTGATGGAGTACGCTTTTGCCGGAGCTTCGCCCCTTAACCAATTGATAGCGTCAGTAAAATAGCTTAAAGGGATTTTTTCTAGATTTGCGGGGAGGCCATCGGAGCCAAAATATTTAAGGGCTAATACTAAATATCCGTAGGAGGCTAGGTGTTGAGCCATTGAATCGGGAGTTGAACCGCTTGATCCTGGGAGTATCACAACGGCGTGGAGCGTCCCTGTTTCGCTATCGGGATAAAACAAGGTTCCGTAAAATGCGGGTCCGGAGATGTTCTCGCGATATATTTTGCTGACTGATTCCATGATGCTCCTTTAAAAGATATTTGAAGATATCTTTTAAAGGTTTTATCCGCAACATTTACGCTTCTATGCGATGGTAATGATGCAGATACGTTGTAGTGCGGGAATCCGGTTGCCCTTGCAGTAGCGTTTCAATTGCGTTGTCCGGAACTCTGCTCACGCGGTCGTCGTTACAAATCCACCAAACACCGTTGACTTTCTTGTAGGTATAATAATGACCCGTTTCCAGAGATTTTCCTTCGTGAACCACGAACGAATCCAGCTCATAAGAGGGGGTTTCGTTGCTGTCTTTGATTGCTCCGACCGGAAGCGTAAGTTGCAACGGAATGTCCAGCTGGCGGCAAATTTTAAATGCGCCATCTATATTGTGACCAAACAGTTGCAAGGAGAGGAACAGTTCATTAGGCGCTTGAACGTAACGCTTCGCGATCGTTTCTACCTTGTGTGGTCTAAGGTGGTAAGAACCATTTTCCACAATTAGATAAGTGGTCAGCTCTGCTTCCGGAGCTTCATTTAGAAACGTTTTTTGGAACAGCTGCTCAAAATTTTTGTCCTCTTCACCTTGTAGGTAGATATCTACAGTCGTTTCTTTATTCGTTACAATTGATGTGTTGTTTTCCGGAGGGATATCGTATTTATCACCGGGGAGATTACGTACCGTGCGAATGAGTCTGTCCCTGTCGTTAACAGTCCTTTTATTCAAGGTTGGAATGTAGGTTCTAGCGGTTTCCACATCACTAAAATGATTCATATGAGAGGCTCCCGGGACCATGCAAGCTCCCACAATCAAACGGAAGGCGACGGACAGATCTTCTTGTTGATCGGCGCTAGAGCTAATTTCCCCCGGAAAAAAGTAAGCGAGAGCTTCACGAACTTTTTGAGTGACGGAGCTGTCGAGAGGGTAACGATGAGTCAACGCCTCTCTGTATAAGATAAGAGCATTTTTAAGGGCGTTACGATGCTCCATTTCCCATTCGACGCCTTCGATGGAATTCTGCCTTGTGTAGTGCTCGGCAAAATAGATGTAACTCTCTTCTAACTGTGGAATAGAGACAACCATTTGTAGTAGTGCATTACACCAGCAGTTGGCAGCAGCGTTTTTGAATCCGACGGGGTCTCCGATTGTCACAGTCTGTAAAGATTCGTTTAGGGGGGATACCGATTCAGAAGTTTGGATTGAATTGGCTCCCGCACTTCGCAGAAAGGAGTCTAGGCGAATGTCTGAAATCGAATCGATGCTTTTTCTTAGAAATTCGACGATGCTTTTGCTTTCATCAAAAGCTACGTCAGACGTGCCTTTGAAGCGGAAATACTCCAACAGTGTTTCGCTTTCGAGAATTTTGGACCACAGTTGTAGAAGTTCTCTGTTAGAAGAGACGTTCTGCATTAAAAATGATTCCCAGCTTCGCTTTTTCTGTTGAATCAGTTGGGGG
>CAMFKA010000217.1 GCA_945957185.1 uncultured Chlamydiaceae bacterium
CTTTTATAAAAGAAAAAACTCCGCGTCCCTGCGTCCCCGCGTCTCCGCGTTATCCTGTTCGTTTTGCTGGGTGTTAATTTTCAATAACATAAGAAATGTAATGAATTAGGTTGACGGCTATGCCCTTAGACATATGCGAGGCTTCAAAATCGTTTTCCAATTAGAAAATGTTAGCCCTCTAGGTAAATTCAAAAAAAATAATGACAAGATTCCTGTAAATTCTGTATACCCCTAATTTAGTCAAAAAATGATTTTGAGGGTCAGTGGATTATAAAATAGACGTAGGCGCAGGGGCGCCAAAAAAGCCGGAATACCTGCCGCTATTTAGAAAAGACCTTGTCATGCACAAGGGACCCGATGATGCTGATGGTTCACCCACTTATGCTTTATATGATCCTGTAAAGGCTCAGTATTTCAAGGTGGGTTGGGCTGAATATCTCATTTTTGAGAGTCTTCGCCCTCATATGTCTGCAAAGGAACTTATCGAAATTGTCGAGAGTAAAGCTCCCTTGCACATTACAGCTGACGAGATCAAAGAGTTCTTTGAAGAGGCAATGAAACAGGGACTGCTGATTAAGCGGTACTCTTCTGAGGAGATCATCAAGCAAGCGGAGAGTAAAAAAATCTCCTGGTTCACTTGGCTTCTGCACCACTACCTCTATATTCGTATCCCTTTGTTCGATCCTGACGAATTTCTCACCAATACTATTGATTACGTCCGTCCTCTATTTTCTCAAACCGCAATGCTCATTTACTTCATTTTAAGTATGACCGGTCTGGTGCTAATTTTAGGTCGTTTGGAAGAGTTCCTTCACACTTTTACCTACTTCTTCAACTTCCAAGGGTTCATCGCTTACGCCGTTGCAATCACATTGATAAAAGTGATTCACGAGTTTGGTCATGCCTACACCGCGAAATATTATGGAGTGCACGTACCTACCATCGGGGTCGCTCTTATCGTTCTATGGCCTGTTTTATATACAGACATCACCGATGGCTGGAAATTGAGCGACCGCCGCGAAAGGCTGAATATTTCAATGGCCGGTGTCATCGTCGAGACGGTGTTAGGGGGATTGGCAACGCTTGCATGGGCATTTAGCTCCCCTGGGATTTGGCAGAGCGTGTTCTTTATCGTCGCATCGGTTTCTTGGATCTCCACTTTATTGGTAAACCTTAATCCTGCGTTGCGCTTCGACGGTTACTATGTCCTCTGCGACTTGTGGGGAGTCGATAACCTTCAATCTCGCGCTTTCGCATGCACGCGTTGGAAGCTTCGTGAAGTGTTTTTAGGTTTAAAGATGGCTCCCCCCGAAAGTCTTATTAGCGGACGTCTCGGCGGCTATATGCTGTATAGTATCTACACTTGGATATATCGTCTCGTCCTCTATATTGGGGTTGCTGTTTTCGTTTACTACCACTTTGGAAAGGCGTTAGGGATTTTCTTGTTCTTCTTGGAAATCATCGTCTTCATCCTATGGCCTATTGAGTCAGAGCTAGAATATCTGGTAAAAGTGCGTTCACAGCTGACTTGGAATAAACGTTCCATCTTTACAACATGTGCTATAGCGCTTCTTGCAGGATGGTTTTTCCTTCCTTTCCCTCATAACGTCCAGTTTCATGCCGTTGTGAGCTCGGAAGGAACTCAAACAGTGTATGTCCCTGAAGATGGTATTGTAGCGCAAGTCTTCGTAAAAGAGGGCGACGAAGTCAAAAAAGGGCAAGAGCTTTTGAAGATGAAGTCTGAAGATCTTCAAAACAAATTGAAGCAAGCTTTGTTGGAGCGCTCTGAAACAGAGCAGAGGTTATTTGCTGCACAGAACACCAACGAATCTAACGTTGTGATCAAATCGCTTGAAGCGCAATTAGAGGCGTCAAGTGCGAACGTGCAAAGAATGCGGAACTCGTTGTTCTATTTGGATATCACCTCCGACTTGGATGGAACTGTTTATGTGTGGGATCAAAACGTGAAGCCGGGTGATGCTTTGGCGAAAGATTACTCGGTAGGAAAAATCGCTGATTTGAGCAAATTATTCGTCGAAGGGTTTGTTCCGGAAGGCGATGTGGACACTCTGACAATCGGTTCCGAAGTGATGTTTAACCCTGTAGGATATGTGGATGATGTGAAAGGGAAAATTATTCGCATTCTCCCTATTAAAGATAGAGTTCTGCTGTATCCACAATTAGCTTCTGTCAACCAAGGACCGCTTCCTGTCACAGTCGATTCGAATACTAAAAAAGCGTTTCTTGTCGAAAGTTTCTATTTGGTTGTCATCCAACTCGAAGAGAAAGATACACGTCTAGGAATCGGATTAACAGGTGTCGTCGATTACAAGGGACCTTGGAGATCTAAATTCAGACAGATGATGCGTAAAGTAATTGCTCTCTTTAGACAAGAAGGAAATGTGTGATTATAAATTTTGGTTTTGTTAACGTCCAAACTTTAACCGTGATAAATCGATGAAGGGATATATGCTTTCACAGACTCGTATAATGGTGTTAGTCGGCTTAATGGTGATGGCTGATTTAAGTGGTTTTTCCTTTAGTGGAAATGAAAAGGGGTTGGTTGTTGACCAATACATCCCAAAAACAAGCCAATCTCGTACGGTGGCCGATGAGCCAGCTTTGCGTCAAAGCTTATCCGGTGAAGAAGAATCTACAGAAGAAGTTTATCTTCCATATGTGCAGGTGTTCTTTGAT
>CAMFKA010000218.1 GCA_945957185.1 uncultured Chlamydiaceae bacterium
TTGAACACGATTTCTGCAGCTGAAGCCCAACGGGCTGAAATATCATAGCCCAGGTTGGAGTGAGCACAGCGAACGGAAACCTGGGTAAAGAAAAAAATAAAACCAAGCCCTGAAAGGGCGGCCTAAATGCTTAAGTTGACGACATTGGCAGCTCGCCCTGCCCTTAAGTGAAACTTTATGCTAGATGGACTATTCTCAGCCCTCTTGCGATGGCGTTACCTAGTTGTCGACGCCCCTGAAGGTTGCGTTGTCTGCTATGCAGCAAGTTGTGCGCTAACACGAGCGCCCCCATACACATTGCAAAAAGGGCTGTTACCACAGTAACTTCTGTGATGGTTTTCATTGTCGATATGTAAAAGCTGAATGTTGTTTTCAACGATAGAACAGTAGCTAGAGCAGTAAAGTAAAACACCAAATCCAACGCAACCATAGCGCGAAAGCCCACTCGGTAAACGGTGTCGACGTGACGCACCCCACCATACTGTTCTAATAATGCACGCATCTCCGGTGTTCTGGCGTAGGTCATGGGAGTAGAGCATTCCCCTAACATATACTTTAAAGTGTTTCTTTTATGCGGTAGTCTCATAAAAAACTCATTTGGGGCTACACTCCCCCCTTCTAACACCGCTCTCGCCACATTCAATGAATTCACTTTCAGGGCACTCTTTAACAGAATTTGACTATTTGTAATTAAATCTCCTCTAAAGGTGCATAACGCTTCAAATAATGGCGTGGAGCAACGCATACTACCGGCTAGTCTTATCGTCCTTTCGTACATTTCCCTGGTTGCGAAATCTTCATTTTGATCCAGAATGTCATTTATAAAAGGGCTTTCACATACAAGTGCTGCTAAAATAGGAAGGGGAGCCATACCCTGAAAAAATTCTTGTCTCTCGTGTTCGTCTTCTCGAAACCTCCAATACGGTGTGCTGTTTTCTATACTTATTTCCGTGTCGGTTTGCAACCACTCCGCACATTCAATGTGCCCCTTAACGATTGCTACGATAAAAGGAGTGATTTTTAAACTGATGCCGATGGTGTCATGAATCGGAATGTCGATATGGATCTCAACATGTGCGTTAGGATGCGCTCCACGGGCGATTAAAGCTTTGACGATGTTGAGATCTCCCCTTTGAGCGGCGTAGTGCAGAGGGGTTCTGCCATTCTCTACGGAAGAATGCATCATTACATTATTGCTAGGAAGCGCATTCAATTCATCGACAGTCCCACAGATGGCGCACCAATGCCAATCATTTAATGAAGGAAGGCAGGAAGAACCTCGCAGTTGTCGAAGAAGAAAAAAATTCCTTTTATCAAGCAGCCAATCGATGTCTGCTAATGAGAAAGTTTGTCCGTCGTTTTTAGCCCGTTGAATCACTTTTTCAAAACCTAGTGCTTGAGCCCATAACAGACTACGATTCGATTTTAAATTTGAGGGAAGCTTTCGAAGGTATCGAGAAACTTTTGTTGCAAGATTGTGTCCACGAAATTCTACCTGATGAGAATTCAGATGCGGCAAGAGAGAGCTAAGGAGTGTAATAAAAAACTCTTCTCTAGTTATTCTGACTCGAGGGCGAGGAGGAAAGCCGAGCGCTGCAAATTCATCCCTTCTATCGGCATTAAACTTGACTGCCGCATCCCCTAATAATTCGACCGAAAATTGTTCATTAGGAGCTCGAAAGGACCCAGCGATGATACTTGTTTGAGGCTCAGATGGTAGCCCTATCGCTTTTTCTATACGCCATGCGACGTAATAAAGATATTCGTAGGGCTTTTCTTGCAGCTTGTTCAAATAAAGATTTTTTGTTTTCGGGCAATTCGTTAATGTATTGAGAAGGTCCTCCCAGAGTTCACTTTTTGTGATTTCAATGCAATGCTTCCAGTCCTTTGAAACGAGTGCGATGCTTCGAAAAGATGCGAATCTATCACCGGGATGGATGGATTTAAAGATTTTGACGAGCAAAAAGATATCGAGGTTGTAAATTGTTTTACAATGCATCGTCGATGACGCTGCATAGGTCGAGTGACTGGAATGTTGGGGGGTGATAGCGCTCATCTATACTCCTTTTTAAATATACCAAAAAACATTAGGAACAATTAGGAACAATAGTATACAGGATAACGTCATGATAATTCAAATGTTTTTCATTTTCAGCGTCTTATTTTCATTTAACTATTCGTTTCTTTACTCAATAACCTTACAAGAGCAACTGGAACAGAACGGCTACATTGAAATTTGCAACAACGAGCATGGATCGGCTGATTTTGATGCGTTATACTCCGCTTTTGATACATGGATCGATTTTTTTCAAGAAAACCCCCATCTTGCAAACCAATTATACATTGCTAAAGAGCGGTTTACACGTTCAATTCAGCGTCAATTGTATTCTACAGACACTTTTGGGTACTACGACGAATCGAAACGGGAAGGTAGACGTCAGATTGCTTTTTACTACACGCCTCATTTTCACGATTTCATTTGCATCCACTATCCAAAAATTGTTGCCATTCCTGTAGTGGCTCATTTTTTGAACACTTGCCGGAAGATCCAGCAGCCTTATGGCGACGTGATTTATGAAGTGGCTTCCAAACTAGATTTAGAGAGCATTTTTGTTCCCGGAGGCGGTCAACCGCCCATCCTTTTCAAGGTGATCAAATACCTCCCTGGCTACACACCATCTGCTCC
>CAMFKA010000219.1 GCA_945957185.1 uncultured Chlamydiaceae bacterium
GTGTATAAGAGACAGACGCAGAAGTGTGTTTTCCGAACCGACTGAAAAATGGTTTCTGTATCCAAAGGTTTGATGGTGCGGAGATCGATCAATTCGATATGAATCCCTAATTTTTCCAGTTCTTCCGCCGCTTCTTTGCAAAGGGCTACCATCCTTCCGTGCGACACGACAGTGATGTCAGTCCATTCACGCACCACGGACGCCTTGCCGATGGGGACGAGGTACTCGTCCACCGGAATCTCCATCTTATCGCCGTATTGCAGTTCACACTCCAAAAATAGAACGGGATTGTTGTTGCGGATCGAAGACTTTAACAACCCTTTTGCATCGTAGGCATTGCTAGGGGCGACGATAATCAATCCGGGGATGTTGGCGTAGATATTTTCGACGCAGTGAGAGTGTTGACTGGAAACTTGCGCGGCAGCGCCGTTGGGGCCGCGGAAAACGATAGGGACAGAATACCGGTTTCCCGACATGTAATACATTTTAGCGGCATTGGAGATGATCTGATCAGCAGCGACAAGGGAGAAATTGAAACTCATAAATTCGACAACAGGACGCAATCCCGCCATCGCAGCGCCGATGCCGATGCCTGTAAAACCTGTTTCTGAGATGGGAGTATCGAGCACGCGTTCCGGTCCCCACTTATCTAAAAGCCCTTTGGTAACCTTGTAAGCGCCGTTGTATTCGGCGACCTCTTCCCCCCTAATAAATACGGTGGAATCTCGAGTCATCTCCTCGTCCAACGCTTGGCGAAGCGCCTCTCTCATCTCTACAAGCTGCATCCCTTTTTCTGCCATCTTACTTCTCTTTGTTAGGGTGCAAAAACATCGGTTTCTAGCGTGGACAACTCAGGCCAGGGGCTCTCTTCCGCAAATTTCATCGCTTGCTGCATTTGCTCTTTAAATCCCTTGTCCATCTGTTTGTACGTCTCTTCATCTAAAAATCCGGCTTCAATCATTTGGTCTTTCAGAAGTTGTATCGGATCTCGATGCATCGATTCTTTTAACGCGTCACGCGTGCGGTAAAGCCCCGGATCAGAAATCGAGTGTCCCTTAAACCTTTCGCAGAGACATTCGATCAGCACGGGGCGGCTATCCTTTTTGATCCGCTCAAACACATGCTTGAAGCCGGCGTAGCAATTAAAAAAGTCCATTCCATCAAAAGTGTACCCTTGAATTCCATATCCGGGAGCCTTGTCTTCTGCGAGGCGTTCCACTGAAACAGCGCGATTGACCGCTGTTCCCATTCCCCATAAGTTGTTTTCGATGACGGTGATGAGTGGAAGACTCCACAACGCTGCCATGTTAAGGGCTTCATGGAAAGCTCCTTGGACGATGGCGCCGTCGCCAAGAAATCCCAAAGCGACTTTCCCTTTTTCTTTTCTATATTTCTCGGCAAAGGCTGCGCCTGCGGCGATGGGGACCTGTCCTCCAACAATCCCGAAGCCACCCATCAAACGATCGGTATAAAGGTGCATGGAGCCTCCGCGCCCTTTTGCGTTCCCTGTCGAACGGCCATAGAGTTCGGCCATCGCTTCATCGGGAGTCACCCCCAATAACAAAGCAAGCGCATGGCAGCGGTACGAGGTGATCCACCACTGATCTTTTCCAAAGACTTCGACCGCAGCGGTCTGTATCGCTTCCTGACCGATGTACGAATGAAAAAAACCTCCGACAAAGCCTTGGAGATAGGCTCCTTCAGCACGCGTTTCGAAATTACGAATCAACAACATCTGCCGCAGGATGTGCAGCAGCTTGTCTTTTCCCAATTCTTTAATCACTTGCCGGGAATCAGAAGTAAAAAAAGTTCTGTTAGCAGCCAAAATCACCTCTATTGCTCTAGTAAATCACATCTTAGCAAAGCGAGAGTTTAGCAGCAACGAGTCACGCGCGGCGACTCGGTAGTGCCCTCTTGCTCGGTGACGAGATCGTCGATTTCTTGTACTGTGAGCTCTTTGTTGACCACTGCGGTGACGCAGGAGTCAGACCAGACATTAAGAGCAGTTTCGATCATATCAATGAATGTATAGAACGGGAGGATGACTCCCAAAATATTGAGCGGAACATTCATAGATGCCAGCAAAGCGCCGGAAAGGAAGTAGCACCCCATCGGAACCCCTGCATTTCCAACAGCGGCGATGGTGGCGATAAACACCCAACCGATCATTTCGATACCGGAGAACGTTAACCCTTGAGACATTCCAACAAATAGGACTGTAGTGAGAATGAAAGCAGCGCAGCCGTTCATATTGATGGACGTGCAGAGAGGAAACGAAAAGTGCGCAATCTTTGGGGAGATTCCGGCATTTTCCTCTGCGCAGCGGATGGCGGTAGGAAGAGCCGCTGCTGAAGATTTAGTGAAAAAGGCGACCCAAAGGGATGGAGTCATCGCTTTTGCTAGAGACCAAGGACTGATCCCTTTTACTTTCAGCATGATAGGTAGAACCACCAGTCCTTGGATGCAATTTGCCGCGACGACACAGAAGAGGTAGAGCGCTAGGCTTTTGAGTTCGAGGCCGTCTTGAAAATCTTTGATGAAAAGGGACAAAAACGCCCAGATCGCGATGGGCATAAATTGGACAATCCAAATGGTGATTTTCATGATGGCGGCGTAGAGGCTAGAGAAAACGGAGTGCAGTGTTTTTCGATTGTGGCTAGGCAAGGAGAGGATGGAGA
>CAMFKA010000220.1 GCA_945957185.1 uncultured Chlamydiaceae bacterium
GAGTATAACGACACGTTCTAATCGCGACTTCCCCCTTTTTCAGTCCCATCTCGATCTTGCACATACGTATTGGTCGGAAATTCTGAAACCGGGAGATGTTGTTGTCGATGCGACTTCCGGAAATGGCCATGACGCTCTTTTTCTAGCAAAATGCGCTTTGACAACATCTTCCGGGATGTTGTTCGCTTTCGACGTTCAAGAGGAGGCTCTCGTTCAAACTCGGCAACGGATCGAATCCGAAGCTCCGGAGTTGATCTCTCGACTTCGCTTTTGCCATCAATCCCACGAAATTTTTCCTGACGAGCTGAAATCTCAACAAATCAAATTATTTGTTTACAATTTAGGGTATCTTCCGGGAGCGAATAAAGAGAAAACAACAAAAGTGGAGTCGACGTTAACGAGTGTGAGAGCGGCGTGTGAATTAGTGGTTCCCGGAGGAGTAGTATCGATCACTTGTTATCCGGGGCATCCGGAGGGGGCCGAAGAGGAAGCTGCGTTACTTGAGTTTGCATCCACACTAAATAAAGAAGTGTGGTGCGTTTGCCACCATAGGTGGATTAATAGGTCGAAAGCCCCGAGCTTGCTGCTTCTGCAGAAAAATCGAGATTGAAGACTTTTTGGAAGCAGGCTAAAAGGTGGTTTACGCCGTTGCAGGCGGTATGTGGGGTGGATTCTTCCGGAAGGTCGTAAACTTTTGCGATGCTATTTTTGGAAAGGTTTGTTTTAAGCGGAATCGTTGTTCCCAATTCCAAGTGCTGATCCATGACGCGAACCCAATACATGGAAGCGAGATCTAACCAATGGTAAGGCCAAAGAAGGCTTTCTTGCGTGTAAACATCAATAATATGATTGAAAAAGCCGCGGTCGAAAGCGGGATTTTGGCAGATGAAGAATGCGGAGCCTCTTGCGATGCCATGGTGTTTGAAAAAAGCGATTATTTCCTCTTTAACTGATTCGATAGGAGCGCCATTTTCGGCTCTCTCCAGAGTGTAACCATTGATTTGCACGCTTGTGGGATCGCTTTCAAGCCATTTTTGAGGGGAAACTTTAATTGCAGAAGAGTATTCGCCTTTCAGGGATAGTTCGGAGAGGTCGACGATCTTAATGGCAATATCCAAAGGAGAATGCCTAAGAGGATCCAAACCGGTCGTTTCAATGTCTAAAAAAATTGCTTGCATAAGTGCTGCGCAGCCTAAATCAAAATTGTTTAGAGGGTATTTACAAAGTTCGATCGGATGATTTGTAAACATCCTCTTAGAGAGAGCGAATTGTATCACACTTGAAAGGAAGATGCAACATTCAAATATTTTTGAAATTTTATTTGGAAATGCTATAATGAGAGTTTCAGATAACGAGGTGCTTAATGCTAAAATTACAATCGGCGGTCGATCTTTTCGTTGATTTTCTTCTCCGTTTCCGTTTTCCCTGTACTTTGCCGTCCGAACTTGCCAACTCTTTGGGTGTAGAGATTCCTCGTTACCCCACTTTTGCTGAATTAATTCAGTATATCGCTCATTCGACGCCGACAAAGTTGCATAAGTTTATGCCTAGAGAAGAGGCAGAAAGCATGTTTGTAAAGGCGCAGAGGAAAGACCAGTTTGCAGAAACATCTTTATTTTCCTACTATTTCAATGAGGGTTGGATCGAATTTGTCTTACAATTTGATCAGGAAGATCGTTTGAGAAGGCTTTATCTCAATCACAAATCCATTCCGAATGATGAGGGAATTGAGATTCCTCTCCAATAGCAAAGTCCCCACCAGATGCGGGGCAGTAACTTCACCCTTGCCCCTGCCCTTGCCCGTGCCCTTGCCCAAATTTTTCCAATAGATCATGAGTAGCCAAAGCGTCCCCGCCCTGGTATCTCCGTGGCTTTACACATACGTGAGGCTTCAAATTCAATACCAGGCCGAGGACGGCCTGGCTACCCCGCATCTGGTGCATACTCCAATAATCGAACACTGTTTCGTAAAAATTTGGGCAAGGGCACGGGCAAGGGCAAGGGCAGGGGTGGAGTTACTGCGCAGCATCTGGCGGAGACTATTCTTTCAGGAGATTCAGAGCGCTGCCGGCTTTAAACCATTCAATCTGATTTTCATTGTACGTGTGATTCAGTAAAATCGACTCCTCTTTACCATCAGCATGCTGAATGACCAGCGTCAATGGTTTTCCCGGACTAAAGGTCTTCAACCCTTTAATCGTGAAGGTGTCGTCTTCCTGAATTTTGTCGTAGTCTTTGGGATCCGCAAAAGTCAACGCCAAAATCCCTTGCTTTTTCAAGTTGGTCTCGTGAATTCGGGCGAAGCTCCGAACGATAACGGCACGTCCGCCTAGATGTCTCGGTTCCATGGCGGCGTGTTCGCGAGAGGATCCTTCGCCATAGTTTTCGTCGCCGACAACAATCCATCCGATTCCGGCTTTTTTGTATTCGCGAGCGATTTTGGAAAGTAGATCCACCTGACCTGTCAGCTGATTTTTTCCTTTCCCAATCTCCTCACGCTGCTGATTTTGCGCACCCGACAGCATGTTTTCGGAAATGTTATCGAGGTGTCCACGGAAGCGCAGCCATTTTCCTGCGGGGGAGATGTGGTCAGTGGTGCATTTT